>DATMBW010000434.1:0-5808 GCA_035559095.1 Ramlibacter sp. | reverse complement strand
TAATGGAAGCGCTGCCCGGGCGGTTCCACGATTTGGGTGTCCTCGAGGCCGAGCTTGCGCAGGTCGGGGGCGTAGTAGGTCTTGGCATCGTCGCCCCAGGGTGTGCCCGATTCGCGGTAGCGCATGCCGGACGACATCGAGACCAGGTGACGGATCCTGACCTGGGCGAAACGCGGGTCGCGCCGCGCGAGCTCCGGCAGGTACTTGGTGATCGGGTCCTCGATGCTGCCGATCAAGCCGTCGGCCAGCGCGCGGCCGAGCATCGCCGAATTGAACGACTTCGCCACGGAAAAAGAGGTCTCGGTGGACTCGCGGCCGTGCCCGTTGAAATAGCGTTCGTAAATGAGCTTGTCGTCCTGGATGGCAATGAACGCGGTGGTGTGGTTCGCCGCGAGCATGGCAGCAAGATCGGCGTGCCCCGGCGCCGCCGTGCGCGCCAGGCCGTCGGGGTAGCCGGGTCCGTGCTCGTAGTGGAAGGGAGCATCCGAGGCCTCGATCGTTCGCGCCGCAAAGCGGCGGTAATCGCCGACGTCCGCATCCATCCAGACCAGCGCGCGGGCCGCCGTCGAATAGTCCTTGCCCAGCCAGGCCGCCAGGTAGGTCGCGCCCACGACGACGAGAACAACCAAGCCGATCCACGCGAAGAGCCGCGCGCGCCGGTTCGGGCGGACGCTGGAGATTTCGGTCGGGAAATGTTCCACGCCGGTCTTTGACAAGGATGGACCCCGACGGTAACGGGCCCGGCGTGCGCTGCCCGCAATCTTGGCAAGCGTCGGTTAACAAGACGCACATCATGCAACGCCACAGCCGCGGAGCCGCGGCCCAGTCGCTACGTGTTCGGCGTGTTTGTCCTCGACATGAGGACAAACACGCAGCGACCCAAAAAGGTATTTGGTCACCAAGCTCGGTGATCGGCGCCGCTAAGGTCGTTCTTTGCCCGGTCGCGCCGTCAGCCACCGGGTCCAGCACAGCACCCAAAGCGAACGCGTGATGTTCGCACAGCCGGAATAACCATGAACCCTTCCACGAGCCTATCAAAGCCCCGCAGCTCCGCACGCACTGCCGTCCTCGCCCTGTCCGCCGCCGCGGCGGCGACGGCGCTCTGGGTCGAAGTCCAGGCGCGTCGCGCCGAGCGCGACCACCCGCCGACGGGCAAGTTCCTCTCCATCGACGGAGTCCGGCTGCACTACGAGGTGCGCGGCGAAGGCCCGCCGGTCGTCCTGCTGCACGGCAATACCGTCACGCTGGCCGACTTTCACGCCAGCGGCCTGGTCGATCAGCTGGCCCGCAATCACCGCGTGATCGTCTTCGACCGGCCAGGTTACGGGCATAGCACCCGGCCGCGCGACCGGCTCTGGACGCCATCGGCGCAGGCTGCCTTGGTCCACTCGGCATTGACCCTGCTGGGAGTCGAGCGGCCGGTGGTGGTCGGCCATTCCATGGGCTCGCTGGTGGCCCTTGCGATGGCGTTGGACCAGCCGGCGAAGGTGGCCAGCCTCGTGCTGATCGGGGGCTACTACTATCCCGCCATCCGGGTGGACGCTCTCCTCACGGCGCCGGTGGCGTTGCCCGTCCTGGGTGACGCGATGCGTTACACGGTGACAGCCCTGTCGAGCCGCGCGATGCTCAACGGGCTGGTCAAGGGCATGTTTGCGCCCGCCGAAGTGCCGCCCGGCTTCTTCTCGGTTATGTCGCGCGAGATGATGTTGCGGCCGGTGCAAATACGCGCCAACGCGGAAGACGCCGCCTTCATGATGCCTCAGGCCAGGTCGCTTTCCCGGCGCTACCACGAGCTTCGGCTGCCGGTGACCCTGATTGCAGGGGGCGCCGACAAAGTCGTCGATCCCGAGGCGCATTCGCGACGGCTGCACAGTGAACTTCCGCAAAGCCAGCTGCTCATCGTGGCGCACAGCGGACACATGGCGCACTACGTGGCACAGGATCTGATCGGGACGGCCATCGACCGGACATCGCCCGCCCTCACCACGTCCGAGGTTCAAGCCGCCCGGACGGCACCCGCCATGACCTCTCAGGCTCAGTCACAAAGCACGCCGCAGTTCGCATCACGGAAGGAACCCGAGCCGAGCCGCTGATTGACCGGGCATTTTGGCGGGCCGTACCGCCGGCTCTGCGTTGCCGTAGGATCGGCACACGGGCTGCCCGTGTCTAGACCTTGACGCGGAGCTCTGCTATTGGGCGGTAGCTCCATGAGGCAATTCATCAAGTGGTTGGCGTGGGTATTTCTGCTGGCGTGGCTCCCTGGCGTGCACGCCGCGGCACCGCACCTGAACCTGGAAGTGACCCTGGACCCTCACACGCGAGCGTTCGCGGCCAAAGCGGAATTGACGACCGCGGAACCATTGGCGTTGTCGCTCGACCCGCTGTTCAAGATCTCCCGCGCTGGCGTGAACGGGGTCGAAATCCCGGCCGAACGCATCTCGGCTTTGCGGCGCAATGGGTTGCCGCGGCCACCCGGGGCTGCTGCGCAACGCTTGAGCATCGAGTATTCCGGCTTGCTGCCGGCATTGCCCGCGGCCAATCAACGTTCCCCCAATCCGGCCAACCTGTTTGCCTCGCCCGAGGGCAGTTACCTGTCGCCCGGCGGCGGCTGGTATCCCGATCCGGGGACCTCGTTCACTTATCGTCTCACGTTGTCGCTGCCGGCGGGTCAGAAGGGGCTGGCACCGGGCAACCAGACGCGCCTGTCCGAAAGCGGTTCGCGCTTCGTCGCGGAGTATGAGTTCGACCACCCTGCCGAAGGCGTCTGGATCATGGCCGGCCCCTTCGAGGTGGCGCAACAGTCTTTTTTACTGGACGACGGCAAGCGCGTCACGGTTCGCACGTGGTTTCACCCTGAGCTATCGGGCCTGGCCGGCGGATACCTGGAAGACAGCATCCGGTACATCCAGCGCTACAGCCGCCTGATCGGCAGCTACCCCTTCGGTGACTTCAGCATCGTCTCCAGCCCCTTGTCGCACGGCCTGGGCATCCCCAGCCTGACCTACCTCGGGCGCGATGTCCTGCGCCTGCCGTTCATTCGCGCCACCTCGCTCGGCCACGAGGTGTTGCACAACTGGTGGGGCAACGGCGTCTATCCCGAATGGTCCAGCGGCAACTGGTCGGAAGGGCTGACCACCTTCATGGCCGACTACGCTTTCCGCGAGGACCAGTCCGAGCAGGCGGCGCGCGACATGCGGCTGAACTGGCTGCGCGACCTTGCAGCGATCGCGGCGCCGGACGAAACCTCGCTGACGGACTTCAAGTCGCGCCACCACGGCATCTCCTCGGTGGTGGGTTACGGCAAGGCGGCGATGCTGTTTTTCATGATGCGCGATGAAATCGGCCGGCCGGCCTTCGAAGAGGGCCTCCGTCTGTTCTGGCAGCGCCACCGCTTCAGGAACGCCAACTGGAAGGATCTTGAGACGGCATTTTCCCGGGCCGCCGGCAGGGACCTGTCGGCGTTCTTCGCGCAATGGGTCCGGCGTCCCTCGTCGCCGCAGTTGACCCTCGCTGCGCCCAGCCAAGGCGCGACAGGCAGTTTCAGGCTGGTCCAGCAGGGTGAAGCGTTCGACCTGCTGGTCCCGCTGAGCGTTCGATCGGCGTCGGGAGAAGCGCGCGAGCTCAAGGTGCGCCTGCGTGAGAAGGAAAAAGTGATCGACCTGGCGGCGGCATCGATGCCATCGCAAGCGCTGGAGGTGGAACTCGATCCCGAGCTGCGGCTTTGGCGCCGCCTGGACCCGCGCTCGGTGCCGCCGATCTTCAGGGAGGTGTTCATTTCTCCGCGTTCGACCCTGTTCGTCGCCAGCCACAGCGCGCAGTGGCTGGCGCCGGCCACTGCGCTGGCGAACAGGCTGCTGGACACCCAGGCCCGACCGATGCCGGAAGCCGAGCTTCTCACGTCACCGCAGCTGCCCGCGCTGGTGGTCGGCGACGCGGATGGCATCGCCCGCTTGCTCCCGCGTCTGGGCATCGGCAAGTTCCCGGATGTTCTGTTCCAGCAAAACGCCGCCGATCCAGCCGCCGGCCGGCGGCTCAAGGGGACGGCGCAGGCGTGGACCGCGCGCGCGTCAAGCGGCAAGACCTTCGCCTTCGTGATGGTCGCCAGCCCGGAAGTGCTTGGCAGCTTGCATCGCGCCATGCCGCATTACGGCCGGCAGAGCTGGCTGGTGTTCCAGGATGGCCGCGTGGTCGAACAGGGTGCCTGGCCCGTGCAGGCGCAGCGTTTGGCGCTGGACCGGCCAGGGCGTTGAAGCAGCCGGCCCTTGAGACCCGGCACGTAATACCTTCGACAATCTGGCTGGATCGGACCGAGACTTTGGACCGAACGTCAGCTCGCCACCGCTCTCCCGATGGCGGCCGGATAAGCGCGCCTTGTCTCCATCGCAAAGTGCGACAGGCCATGGCACCTTGATCGCCATCAAAGACGGCTCAGCGGCCGCAGGGCCAGCATTGAATCCACACACGGCAAAGCAAGGAGCAACGCATGCTGCCCTTCACCCATGCTCAATTCATCGAGGTCTTTGCGCGGTACAACACGAACGTGTGGCCAGCCCAGGTCCTGGCCTACATCCTGGGGCTTGGCATCGTTCTGGCCCTGCTGCGTTCTTCAGCAGGCACCGGCCGAGGGGTGTCCGTGGGACTCGCCGTTATGTGGCTGTGGACCGGCATCGCGTATCACGGCCTGCATTTCGCCGAGATCAACAAGGCGGCGTTCCTGTTCGGGGCGCTGTTCGTGATCGAGGGATTGCTGTTGTTGCGCGCCGGTTTCGCGGGCACCTTGCGCTTCGGCGCCTCGCGGGGCGCGGCGGCCTGGCTGGGGTGGGGCCTGATTCTCTACGCAACGCTGCTCTATCCGCTGCTGGGCTTGTGGGCCGGACATCGTTTCACCGAGATGCCCATGTTCGGCATCACGCCTTGTCCCGTCACCATTTTCACTTTCGGCGTGTTCCTGCTCGCGACGGCACCGGTATCGCGCTGGCTGCTGGTCATCCCGGTCATCTGGTCCCTGATCGGAGGCAGCGCCGCGTTCCTGCTGCAAGTGCCGCAAGACTGGCTGCTGCTGTTCAGCGGGTTGTCCGTGGTTCCGTTGTTGCGCAGCGGCGCCCGCGCCGCGCTGAAGTTGCAGCCTCGATAGCAGCCTCAAAAAACCAGGGAGCACTCCATGTCAGCCCATGCAGCCCAAGCCCGGATGCACATTCCCCTCGATGCGCCGCCCGGCGTTGCCGGGTTCCATTGGGCGGCGGGACGTGACACCTGGATCGCCGCCTTGTCCTACGTCGCCGTCGTGGCCGCGCTCGCGGTGGCCTTTCAGGTTTTCACCACCGCCCGGGTCGCGGCGAATTTCATCATGTATGGCATCGTGGCCGTGGCCGGTCTGGGGGTCGCGTTCCCGGCGTTTTATACGGTCCTGGTGCGCCAGCGCCCGCTGTCAGACCTCGGACTGACCTCTCGCCTGATCGTGCCCAGCCTCGTGCTCGGTGCGATCCTGGGCCTGGACACCTACCGCAATACGCTCGCGACCTTGGACTTCTCCTTGTCGTCCCGCCTGGTGCCGCTGGTGGCGATGACGCTGGCCGTCGGGTTGTTCGAGGCGGTGTTTTTCAGGGGCTGGTTGCAGCTGCGGTTCGAAGACGCGTTCGGCACCGTCCCCGGACTCATTCTGGCCGCGCTGTGCTACAGCCTGTACCACGTCGGCTACGGCATGGGCGCGGGCGAGATGCTGTTCCTGTTCGGTTACGGCCTCGTGTTTGGCGCGGTGTTCCGGCTCACCAACAACGTGTTTGTGCTCTGGCCGTTCTACACGCCGGT
>DATMBW010000433.1:0-2145 GCA_035559095.1 Ramlibacter sp. | reverse complement strand
GCTGACAAGCAGCAGGAACGCCACCACCACGACGATGCTGGCCACCAGCACGCGCACGCGAAAACGCGAGAGATCGGCTTCGACGTTACGCAGTTCGGTCACGAGGAGCTTCGGTCAGGAAAGGCAGAGTTGATCAGTTGCAAGGCATGTGATCGGTTAGGAACAGAGCAACACGCTCGCGCCGACGCGCGAGACTTCGTTGGTCTGTCCCACAAAGGCATCTGATCAGTTGGGGACAGAGCAACACGCCTGCGCTGGCGCTCATGCTCTGTTGGTCTGTCCCGCAAGGTTTCATAGGGGCCTATTCTCATCCGGGTCCGGCGCCCGGCGCTGGGGCACCAATAAGACCACGCTGACGACCGGCCACAGCAGTGCTTCGACCAGGGGAGTCAGGAAAACCGTCCATCCGGGAAAAATTCCGCCCGCCAGCATGCGCACGGCCAGCTCGATCGCATGGGCCGCAACCAGCAGCGGCAGCACCTGCACCGCCTGCGAGGCCACGCTGAACCACAGCAGGCGCCGGTGGATGGTGATGGCGAAATAGCTCAGCACCGTATAGGCCAGCGCGTGCTGGCCCAGCAGCGCCGCCTGGTGTACGTCCATGGCCAGCCCGAACACGAAAGCCGCGCCGATGCCCACGCGCAGGGGCTGGTGCACGCTCCAGAACACCAGCACCAGCGCAAGGAAGTCGGGAAGCCAGGACGAGCGGCCCAGCGGGAGCATGTTCAGCAGCAGCGCGAGCAGCAGGCTGCCCCAGATGAAGACGGGATTGGCCGGCAGCAGCAGCTGCTGCCCAGGGCGCATGATCACTTGCGCGCTCCTTTCCTGGCCGGCGAGGCGGCGTCGTCGGCATTGGGCCGGGACGGGACCTGCGCCGACACCGGCCCCAGCACCATGACATGGCGCGCGCCGTCCACCAGGGCCTGGGGCGAACAGGTGATGCGCGCGAAGCCGGAGTCGGCGCGGCGCTCGACCTTCTCCACCCGCGCCACCGGCAGGCCCGGCGGGTACACGCCGTCCACGCCGCTGGTCGTGAGCAGGTCGCCCGGCTTCACATCCGCATTGCCGGCCATGAAGCGCAGCTCGAGCGCGCTGCCGTGCGAGGACGGATCGCCGTAGGCGACGCTGCGCACGCCGGTGCGCGCGTTGAGCACCGGAATGGCCTGCTCGCGGTCCGTGAGCAGCGTCACCTCGCTGACCAGTGGATACACCCGCGTCACCTGGCCCAGCACGCCCGATTCGTCGATCACCGGCGAGCCGGCCTCGATGCCCTGGGCCAGCCCCTTGTCGATGACGACCTTGCGGGTGTAGGGATCGGCCGCGTCGTACAGCACCTCGGCCGCCCGGCCCGGCGTGTTGACGCGTTCACGCAATTGCAGGAGCTTGCGCAGGCGTTCGTTCTCCAGCGCAAGTTGCTCGACCTGGTTGGCGCGATGGGACTGCTGCGCCAGTTTGCGCCGGGCCGCCTCTTCCAACGCCTGCGCGCTCTTGAGCGATTCGAAGTATTCGGCGCCGAAGCGCACCAGAAGCACCGGCCGCATCGCCAGCCATTGAACCGGGTACAGCGCGGTGGCGACCACCGCGCGCAGCGGCTGGGCGATCCGCAACCGGGTGTCCGCAACCATGAGGAAAAGCGCCAGCGCGCTGCACACCATGAGCTTTGACAGCGCGGAGGGCCCCTGCTTGAAGAAGGGCGGCGGCGTCCGGTCGAGGGTCCCTAGTGGCATGGCGCATTTTCCTCCGTCCGCCCGGAGGGCCGAAGTGGGAACGTCTGGCGCGCCAGGGGTGCCCCCTTCCTAGCCCTGCCCCGGCGGGGGAGCCAATGAGATCACTCGCTCGTGAAGATGCTTCCCAGCCGCTCCATGCGCTCCAGCGCAATGCCGCAGCCCCGCACGACGCAGGTGAGCGGATCCTCGGCCACCAGCACCGGCAGTCCGGTTTCCTCGGCCAGCAGGCGGTCCAGGTCGCGCAGCAGCGCGCCGCCGCCGGTGAGCATCATGCCGCGCTCGGCAATGTCCGCGCCCAGTTCGGGCGGCGTCTGCTCCAGCGCGTTCTTCACGGCCGAAACGATGTTGTTCAGCGGGTCGGTGAGCGCTTCCAGGATTTCGTTGGACGAGATCGTGAAGGACCGAGGAACGCCTTCCG
>DATMBW010000432.1:0-3724 GCA_035559095.1 Ramlibacter sp. | reverse complement strand
TTGGGCGTTGGGCGTTGAGCGGAACTTCCGCATCCACGCTCAACGCCGCACGCTGAACGCTTAACCCTTGTCCGTGCTGTCCAGCTTCGCGCGCAGCAGCGCGCCCAGGCTCGTCGTGCCGGCGTTTTCGCGCGCGGACTGCGCCGACAGGTTCGACATCTGTTCCTGCTGGTCGGCCATGTCCTTGGCCTTGACCGACAGCTGGATGTTGCGCGTCTTGCGGTCGATGTTCACGACCACGGCGCTGATCTCGTCGCCTTCCTTGAGCACGTTGCGGGCATCTTCCACGCGGTCGCGCGAGATTTCGCTGGCGCGCAGGTAGCCGACGATGTCGTTGCCCAGGTCGATCTCGGCGCCCTTGGGGTCGACGTTGCGCACCTTGCCCGTCACCGCGGAACCCTTGTCGTGCACCGACACGAAAGTGGTGAACGGGTCGGCGTCCAGCTGCTTGATGCCCAGGCTGATGCGCTCGCGGTCCACGTCCACGGCCAGCACGATCGCCTCGACTTCCTGGCCCTTCTTGTAGTTGCGCACGGCCTGCTCGCCGGGCTCGTTCCAGGACAGGTCGGACAGGTGCACCAGGCCGTCGATGCCGGCGGCAAGGCCGACGAACACGCCGAAGTCGGTGATCGACTTGATCGGTCCCTTGACGCGGTCGCCGCGCTTGGTGTTCTGCGCGAACTCCTGCCAGGGGTTGGCCTTGCACTGCTTCATGCCCAGGCTGATGCGGCGCTTGTCCTCGTCGATTTCGAGGACCATGACTTCGACTTCGTCACCGAGCGAAACGATCTTGCTCGGAGCGACGTTCTTGTTGGTCCAGTCCATTTCGGACACGTGCACCAGGCCTTCGATGCCGGGCTCGAGTTCCACGAACGCGCCGTAGTCGGCGATGTTGGTGATCTTGCCGAACATGCGGGTGCCTTGCGGATAGCGGCGGTTCACGCCCATCCACGGGTCGTCGCCCATCTGCTTGAGGCCCAGCGACACGCGGTTCTTCTCGGTGTCGAACTTGAGGATCTTGGCGGTGATTTCCTGGCCGGCCTGCACCACTTCGCTCGGGTGGCGCACACGCCGCCAGGCCATGTCGGTGATGTGCAGCAGGCCGTCGATGCCTCCGAGGTCCACGAACGCGCCGTACTCGGTGATGTTCTTGACGACACCGCGCACGACGGAGCCTTCCTTGAGCGTTTCCATCAGCTTGGCGCGCTCTTCGCCCATCGACGCTTCGACGACGGCGCGGCGGCTCAGCACCACGTTGTTGCGCTTGCGGTCCAGCTTGATGACCTTGAATTCCAGGGTCTTGTTTTCGTACGGCGTCAGGTCCTTGATCGGACGGGTGTCGATCAGGGAACCGGGCAGGAACGCGCGGATGCCGTTGACCAGCACCGTGAGGCCGCCCTTGACCTTGCCGCTGGTGGTGCCGGTGACGAATTCGCCGGACTCCAGCGCCTTCTCGAGGCTCATCCAGGACGCGAGGCGCTTGGCCTTGTCGCGCGACAGGATGGTGTCGCCGTAGCCGTTCTCGATGGCGTCGATGGCGACCGACACGAAGTCGCCGGCCTGGACTTCGATTTCGCCCTTGTCGTTCTTGAATTCGTCGATGGGGATGTACGACTCGGACTTGAGGCCCGCATTGACGACGACGTGGTTGTGTTCGACGCGCACCACTTCGGCGGTGATCACTTCGCCGGTACGCATTTCGGAGCGTTGCAGCGATTCTTCAAACAGGGCGGCAAAAGATTCAGACATTCAGTTTCCTTGCGCGTCGCACAGGTTTCCAGCCGCAAATGCAAGATCGCGAGCGGCTGTTTCTAGGACTGGGACGGCGGTTTGTTGCGGCGCTTGCCGCGGGTTAGGTTATAGAACCTCATCGCCTGAAGCGCTGGCGCGCGAGAGGGGCGATGAGGGCCCGGTAAGCACAGAGCCGTGGCTCTTGCTTCACAGCCTAACGGGCGGACCCGAAGGGCTGTGTGCTTTTCCACCACCGCAGGACCTGGGCCACCGATTCTTCAACCGATTGGCTCGAGTTATCCAGCAGCAGGGCATCTTCAGCGGGCTTCAGGGGCGCGACCGCGCGGGACGAATCCCTGGCATCGCGCGCTTCCAGGTCCTGCCGAAGACTGTCGATTGTAGTTGAAATACCCTTTGAAATCAACTGCTTATGACGGCGCTGCGCGCGTTGGGCGGCGCTGGCCGTGAGATACACCTTCATCTGCGCATCCGGGAAGATCACGGTGCCCATGTCGCGGCCATCGGCCACCAGCCCGGGCAGCCGGCGGAAACTCTGCTGCAGGGCCACCAGCGCCATGCGTACCGCGGGCAACGCCGACACGCGCGAGGCGTTCATCCCCGCCTCTTCGGTACGAATGGCGTCGGTGACGTCCTGTTGGCCGAGCAGCACTTTGCCGCCCAGGAAGCGCACCGGCAGCGTTTCGGCCATCTTGCCGATGGCACGCTCGTGCGCGACGTCCAGATCCAGTCCGGCCCGCACCGCGGCCAGCGCCGCGATGCGATACAGCGCGCCGGAGTCGAGGTAGTGATAGCCGAGCTTTTGAGCGACCAGCGAGGCCAGCGTGCCCTTGCCCGACGCGGTGGGGCCGTCCACGCAGATCACCGGAATGCTTGGGGCCGAGGTTTGCACCACCGAAAACAGGGTTTCGAAGTAGTCCGGGAAGGTCTTGGCCACGCACTTGGGGTCTTCGATCCGCACGGGCGCCCCGGCCGGATTGAAGGCGGCCAGCGAAAAGCACATCGCGATGCGGTGGTCGTCGTAGGTGCGGATGGTTGCCGGTTTCCAGTCCGCCGGCGGAGTGATCCGCAGGAAGTCGGGTCCCTCGTCGACGAGTGCGCCGAGCTTGCGCAACTCGGCCGCCATGGCGGCCAGCCGGTCGGTTTCCTTCACGCGCCAGCTGGCAATGTTGCGCAGCGTGCTCGGGCCATCCGCGTAGAGCGCCATCACGGCCAGCGTCATCGCCGCATCGGGGATGTGGTTGCAGTCCAGGTCGATCGCCTTCAGCGGCCAGGCGCCGCGCGAAACTTCCAGCCAATTGGCGCCGCCGCGCACATCGGCGCCCATCAGCCGGGCTGCGTCGATGAAGCGGATGTCGCCCTGGATCGAGTCCAGGCCCACGCCCGCGACATGGACAGTGGTTTGCGCGCCCTGCGCGGCGATGGCGCCCAGTGCGACGAAATAGCTGGCGGACGAGGCATCGGCTTCCACATGGATCGTACCGGGCGACTGGTAGCGGCTGCCCGCGGGGATCACAAACCGCTGCCAGCCCGCGCGCCGCACCGCGATGCCGAAACGCGCCAACAGGTTCAGCGTGATCTCGATGTAGGGCTTGGAGATCAGTTCGCCGGCCACATCGATCGTGACGTCGTCGCGGGCCACCAAAGGCAAGGCCATGAGCAACGCGGTCAGGAACTGGCTGGAAACATCGCCGCGCACCCGGATCGGCGCGTCGAGTTTCAACGCGGGACGGCCGATGCGCAGTGGCGGGTAGCCGGCGACGCCGAGATAGTCGATCCGGCAGCCCAGCTTGCGCAACGCATCGACCAGGTCGCCGATGGGCCGCTCGTGCATCCGGGCCACTCCGCTCAGCTCGAATTCGCCGCCGGTCACCGCCAGCGCGGCCGCCAGGGGCCGCATCGCCGTCCCGGCATTGCCCAGGAACAGCCTGGCAGAAGAAGCGGGAGGCCGGTTGCCCAGGCCCGTGATCTGCAC
>DATMBW010000431.1:0-4751 GCA_035559095.1 Ramlibacter sp. | reverse complement strand
TGAAGCTGCGCGGCACGAGTGTGGCAATAAATCACCGACTTTGGATGCAGCGGTCTGCGTTGCTTGGTGATACCCGACGCAATCGCCTTGGTATTCGCGGGATGGCCCGCGTTTACTTGCGTCCGTTGTAATAAAACGAGTTGCCGTCCCAGATCATGATGTCCCTGCCGCCGGTGTGTTTCGGGTCGGCGCCGACTTTCCACCTGCGGTTTTCGGACGTGTCGATCAGCACGATCGGATAGACGGCGTCCGCGGCGGAAATCCAGCGGCCACTCTTGCCGCCGTAGGAGTTCCACACGTAGGTTCCATCGGGTTTGATGATCAGGTCGCCGGCTGCCGCACCGGCGCTGACATGCAGCCACTCGCGGCCCTGGTATCCGCTGGGCGAGGTCCAGACGGCGCCAGGGATGTTGGTGCGCCAAACGCCAAAGTAATAGTTCAGGTTGGCGGTGGCGTCGGCCTGCGGCCGGCCCGTCGATGAATGATCCTGGACTGGTGTCGGACGAGCAGCGTCGTCGCGTCTGACCAGCCGGCCTGACGGGATGTTGTCGTTCGCTTGGACAGGCCGACTGGGCCGGGCTGCCGGCTGTGGCGGTACATACGGCTTGATTTCGTCGGCCACGTACATCGGGATGCTCCCGTCCGGGCAGGTGCGCACATTCGATGGCACTTCCCTCTTGCCGCATACCTGATGCCCGGCCATCGCGCCCAGCGGCAACGACAAGAGAACCAGGACGTGGAAAAACTTATATTTTTGCATTCGCATGTGCAACTAATTGGGGTCAGATTCCAATTACTTCGTTGCCGCGGGACTCGATCCGCCATCCACCGGCGATTGATGCCCGCTCCAGCGCCGGAACAGGTCGTGCTCGATGCCGACCTGGTCCAGCGCCTTGCCAATGCTCTGGTGGATGATGTCCATGATGGTCTGCGGGCGGTGGTAGAACGCCGGCATGGGCGGCAGGATCACCGCGCCGCAGTTGGCCGCGCGCGCCATCAGGTCCAGGTGGCCCTTGTGCAGCGGCGTCTCACGCACCATCAGCACCAGTTTGCGCCCTTCCTTGAGTTGCACGTCGGCGGCGCGCACCACCAGGTTGTAGGTGAACGAATTGGCGATGGCCGACAGCGTCTTGACGGTGCACGGCGCAACGATCATGCCGCGCGTGCGAAAAGACCCGCTGGCCACCGATGCGCCAACGTCCCTGTTGTTGTGCACCACGGTGGCGAGCGCGCGCACCTGCTCGAGGGTGTAGTCGGTTTCGATGGCCAGGTTCAGGCCCGCCGCCTCGCTGAGGATCAGGTGCGTCTCCTGCCCCAGATCCTTCAGCACCCGCAGCAACTCGATGCCGTAAATGACGCCGGTAGCACCGGTGATCGCCACGACCAGGGGTAGATTCACTCCGACTCCTTCAAACGTTTTCAGATGGATTGCGGGTCAAGCCCGCAATGACAAAGCTCCTGTCAGCGCGCAATGACAAAGCTCCTGTCAAGCCCGCAATGACAAAGTTCCAGTCATGCCCGCAATGACAAAGTTCCTGTCAAGCCCGCAATGACAAAGTTCCAGTCATGCCCGCAATGACAAAGTTCCAGTCATGCCCGCAATGACAAAGTTCCAGTCATGCCGGACTTGATCCGGCATCCATGACTTCCTGGATTGCGGGTCCCCGGATCAGGTCCGGGGCAGGCTCTGCCCGCAATGACAAGGCCAAGTTTATTGCTTCGGACGGGCCTTCTTGATCATCTCCTCGACGACCCGCTGTTCGGCGCGAATTTCCGACTGCAGGATATCAGGCGGCTGGTAGTCCTGCACGACACCCAGGGTGGCGAGTTTGGTCGCGACCGCCGGATCCTTGGCCACGGTCTCGATCGCCGGCACCAGCACGCGGGTCACCTCGGCGGGCACCCCGGCGGGGGCGAAGAAAGCCAGCCACACGCCCAGCAGATTCTGCTGGTAACCCAGTTCGGTCATGGTGGGGATGGCCGGGAACTCCGGCGACTTGTTCGAGGTGACCAAGCCGCGCAGCGAACCGTTTTTCAGGTGGCTGGCCAGCAGGCCCAGAGCGACGGCCGCGCCGTCGATGTGGCCGCCGTGCAGCGCCGTGACGGACGGGGCCGCCCCCTTGAAGGGCACCATGGCCATGTCGGCCCCGGTCTGGGCGCTGGCGATCTGGACCGTGAAGTCGCCGATCGAGCCGGTCCCCGCCGTCCCCACATTGACCCTGCCCGGGTTCTTCTTGGCGTACGCCGCCATCTCCGCCAGGGTCTTGAACGGCGCATCGCCGCGCACGGCGATGACCATGGGCGTGCGTGTGGTCAAACCGAGCGGAGTGAAGTCGGTCAGGGGGTCGTAGCTGGCCGCCTGGGGATTGAGGATGCGGTTGGAGGTGAGCGACGCGTTGATCGTGAACAGCAGCGTGTAGCCGTCCTTGGGCGCCTTGGCAACGCTGTTGGCGCCCATCATTCCGCCGGCCCCGGGCGTATTGACCACCACCACCGACACCTTGAGCAGCTTGGACAGCTCGTCGGCCATGACGCGGGCGGCAATGTCGGTGGCGTCCCCCGGAGCCACCGGAATCACCAGGTTGATCGACTTCTCGGGATACGCCGCATGGGCGCTGCCCCACAAGCCCAATGCGAACATCGCGCCGCAGAGCATTCTTTTCAAGGCAAACATCGCAACCCTCCTTCTAGTCAAGACAGTGATCCGAAGCCTGGGAGTCCGCGGCAGAACGGCTTCGGGCCAAACCGCTTCGAAACTTCTGCCGCGCGGACTCCTAGTCTTTCTTGCCCAGCATCTTCGAGCCGAAGAAGACGGACGACATATTGCGGACGATCTCTTGCGAGCCCTCGGCCGCAAAATCAGCCAGCCGCAACTCCGGATGGAAGGGCTGGATGCGCTCGAAATTGGCGCGCGCGGCGGCGTCGCCGGGCGGAGGCGCGGTGGCGTCGATCAGCATCTTGGAGCCGAAGCGTTGCCACAGGCCGGTGCCGGGCACGCCCAGTTCCTGCAGGCTCGCGTCCATCGCGTGATTGTGCGTGCCGGGAATGATTACCACGTCCTTGTCGGGATCGACCCGCGTCGCCATCGCCCAGAGGATCTCGGCCGGATTGAAAATGTCCACGTCGGCATCGACGGCGATCGCGATCTTGGGATGCTGGTACTCCGAGGACAGCGCGGCCAGCAGCAGGTTCTTGCCCTCGCCGTAGGCGCGCGGCGTCATCTGCACGACGACGGCGAAGACGCCCGGAAGGATCATCACGTTGTGCAGGATCGGGCCGCCACCCACGTCTTTCAGGCGCCGGAAGATGGTTGCGCTCATCGGCAGCTTGTGGAACACGCAGCCTTCCATTTCGGAGCCGTTCTGCAGGTTCTTGAAGATCGCGTCGCTGCGGCGCGTCATGCAGGTGTACTCGACGATCGGGTTCTTGCCGGTGCCGGTGGCGTAGTAGTCCTGGAATTCGGAGAACGGGCCTTCGTCTTCGCGCACGTGCGGCGGAATGAAACCCTCCAGCACAAGTTCGGCATTGGCCGGCACCTCGAGGTCCACCGTCTCGCATTTCACCAGCGGCACCGCCTCGCCCAGGTACCCGCCGGCGATCTCGAACTCGTCCAGCCCGTAAGCGGCGGTGGTGGCCGCGGCCATGTAGTACAGCGGATGGTGGCCGATGAAGATGGCAACGGGCATCGGCTCATTGCGCTCCTGGTATTTCTGGTAGTTCTTCCAGGTGTGGCGCGGCACCAGCAGGATGCCGGACTTGTTCGGTCCCTTGATCTGCAACCGGTGGAAGCTCACGTTGCGCTGGCCGGTGTCGGGGTCTTTCGTCACCACGAGGCCGGAGCCGATGACCGGCCCGCCGTCGAGCTTGCCGGCGATGTGCACCGGCAGCTCGGTGAGATCGAACTCGCCGCGCTTGAGCTTCACTTCCTTGACCGGGCCGTCCTCGACCATCACCGGCTTGATCAGCTTGCCCATGCGCTGGGCGATCACGGGCACGACGTTTTCTTGCGGCTCACCGAAGGCCAGGGCGGCATGGCGGAAGTTGGCCGGCGCCTGGCCGAGCGAGCGCCAGCCGTGGGCCAGGTTCTCGAACAGCAACGCCTTTTCGCGCGACTGGTAAAGCAGCGAGCCCATTTGCGTCAGCGGGTCCACCGGTTTGTCGATGCGTATGAGCTCGCCGGCCGCGTCGAGTTCGGCGATCCAGCTGCGCATATCTTTGGAACGGGCGTCGGGGCCCGAGGGTTTGGTCATGGAGGTGCTCCGGAAGCGGAAAGAGTGAAGGGGAAAGGCGAAGGTGTCTCGGTGCTTTTTTGTGGCGTTCTACTTGCCAGAACGCCATTCTGAATTTGTGCTATAAAGGTATCCGCTGATGCTGCGCAAGTCAAGCGCGCAGCCGTGCTCTTCGGGAAAACCACGATGAAAAAAACGTCGCAACCGCCGGCGCAATCGCCAGGCCGTCCCAGGAAAGCCTTGCCCTCGCAGGCGGCGCCCGCTGCTCGCGCGGCGCAGGGCGCGGCGCCGGCAGAGGCCGGCGTGGCCACGCTGGAACGGGGCCTTTCCATCCTCGATGCGTTCAGCTTGGGCGCCGGCACCTTGTCGCTGGCGGAACTCGCGGGCGCGACCGGCCTGTACAAAAGCACCATCCTGCGCCTGTGCGCGTCGTTGCTGCGGCTGGGTTTTCTGCAGCGCCTCGACGACGGCCGCTATCGGCTCGGGCCGGCAGTGTTCCAGCTGGGCCGCCGTTACCAGCAG
>DATMBW010000430.1:0-7581 GCA_035559095.1 Ramlibacter sp. | reverse complement strand
AGCGCCTTGTCGGCCGCTGACAGCAGGCTGTCCACGGCGGGCGCCACGTGCGGCGGCTGGACCTGGTCGAAGAGGGGAAGGTCGGTGAAGTCGAGAAGGGGATTGCTCATCCCACGCATTTTGCGGCAGCCCCGCGGGTTACAAGGGCCGTAAGGGCATCCGGCAAGCGCGCCCCAGGCAATGTGCTGTCATTGCGGACCCGGATCAAGTCCGGGGCAGGCTTGATCCGCAATCCACCGTGGCGCTCAAACTGGATGCCGGGTCAAGCCCGGCATGACAAGAGTCAGCTTAAGCGGCGGCGCGTTCCGCCGCTTCCAGCGTATTGACCAGCAGCATCGCGCGGGTCATGGGGCCGACGCCGCCAGGCACGGGCGTGATCCAGCCGGCGACTTCGCTCACGCCGTCGAAATCGACGTCGCCGCAGAGCTTGCCCGCGTCGTTGCGGTTCATGCCGACGTCGATCACCACGGCGCCGGGCTTGACCATGTCGGCCGTCACCATGTTGCGCTTGCCCACGGCGGCCACGACCAGGTCGGCCTGCAGGGTATGCGCCTTCAGGTCTTTCGTGGCGCTGTGGCAGATCGTCACCGTCGCGTTCTTCTGCAACAGCATCAGCGCCATCGGCTTGCCCACGATGTTGCTGCGCCCGATCACCACCGCGTGCTTGCCGCGCAACTCGTAGCCGATGGACTCCAGCATCTTCATGCAGCCATAGGGCGTGCAGGGCCAGAAGCCCGGCTGCCCGATCAGCAGCGCGCCGGCGCTCGCGACGTGAAAGCCGTCCACGTCCTTGGCCGGCGAAATGGTCTCGATGACCTTGTTCGTGTCCATGTGCCTGGGCAGCGGCAACTGCACCAGGATGCCGTGGACCGCGGCGTCCTCGTTGAGCGCGCGGATGCGCGCCAGCAGATCGGCTTCGCTCATGGCGGCAGGGTAGCGTTCCAGCGTCGCCGCCAATCCCGTTTCGGTGCTGTCGTTGACCTTGTGCCGGGTATAGACCTGGCTGGCCGGGTCGTCGCCGACCAGGATGATGGAGAGAAAGGGCTGGATGCCACGGACCTTGAGGGCCTGTGTGCGGCCCGAGACTTCCGCGCGAATTTTTTTGGCAAGCGCGTTACCGTCAATCAACTTGGCTGTCATTTTTTTTAACCAAAAGGACGCGTCCGGCCGGGCGGCTGGCGCGTCTTCATCCGTTACGCTTTGGGCGCGTTCTGGCCCAGCGCGATCTTCAATAGGTCGGCCACCGTGTTGGCGTTGAGCTTCTCCATGATGTTGGCGCGATGCGCCTCCACCGTCTTGATGCTGATGCCCAGGTCGTCGGCGATCTGCTTGTTCAGGCGGCCGGCGACGATGCGCTCCAGCACCTGCGCTTCGCGCGAGGTCAGCTTGGACAGCAGCGCGTCCCGGCTGGCGGCGCTCTGGTACTCGGCGAAGGCGCCCTTGGCGTGTTCCAGCATGCGCTCCACCAGGCTCACCAGTTCGTCCTCCTTGAAGGGCTTCTGGATGAAGTCCATCGCGCCCTTTTTCATGGTGTTCACCGCCATCGGCACGTCGCCATGGCCGGTGATGAAGACCACCGGCAGCGGGGACTTGCGCTCGAGCAGCCGGTCCTGCAGCTCCAGGCCGGTCATGCCGCCCATGCGGATATCGACGATCAGGCACGCCACTTCGCGCGGGTCATAGCGCGACAGGAACGACTCGGCGGAGTCGAAGCAGCGCACGCGGTAGTCCTTGCCTTCGAGCAGCCACTGCAGCGAATCGCGCACGGCTTCGTCGTCGTCCACCACGTACACGGTGCCCTTCTTCGGAATCAAGCTCATTGTCCAATCTCCGTGCCGCGGCGCAACGCGGTATCCGCCGGGTTCACGCCGTCACCCCGGCATTCTTGCTCACTATCGAATTCGTAGCGCCGGACACAGGAATCCAGAAGGAAAACCGGCACCCCGCGATTTCCGCGCCATTGTAGATGTTCTCGGCCTGCATCCGCCCCTGGTGCGACTCGACGATGGTGCGGCACAGGTTCAGGCCGATGCCCATGCCTTCGACCTTGGTGGAGAAGAACGCTTCGTAGAGCCGGTCCATCACCTCGGGCGCGAGGCCCTGGCCCGAATCAAGCACGGAAAACTCGAGCACCGGCTGTTCGTCGACCTGCTTGGGAATCACGCGCAGCTCCACGCTGCGGCGCGAGGGCGGCCGCTTGGCGTGCTCGATCGATTCGGCGGCGTTCTTCAGCAGGTTGACCAGCACCTGCTCGATCAGGATCGGGTCGACCATCAGCCTGGGCAGGCGCGCCGCGACGTAGTGCGACAGCCGCACGTTGCGGCGGCGCAGTTCGATCTCGGCCAGTTCCACCGCCTCGGCCACCATCACCGTCACGTCCGAGAGCGCGCGGTTGGGCTCGCTGCGCTTCACGAAGGAGCGGATGCGGTGGATGATCTGGCCCGCGCGCTGCGCCTGGCGAGCCGTCTTTTCCAGCGCCACGAGCAGGTCTTCGTCGCTGATCTGCTTGCGCCGGATGCGCGAAAGCAGGCCGTTGCAATAGTTGTTGATGGCCGTGAGCGGCTGGTTCAGTTCATGGGCCACGCTCGAGGCCATTTCGCCCATGGTGATCAGGCGGCTGGCCGACTGCGCGCGCTCGGCCTGGGCCGAGGACTGCTCCTCGGCGTGGCGCCGCGGCGTGATGTCCGTGGCGATCACCATCTGCGCCAGGCGGCCGTCCACCCAGTTCAGGTAGCGCGATCGCACTTCGAGCCACTTGCCCAGTTCGGGCACGAAAATCTCGGCGTTCTCGGACTGCGCCGTGATGAAACCGCTGGTGGGCAGGCCGACGAACGAATCCACCTCGTCCACCGACTCGTCGGTGCGCGGCTGCTCCGGGACCCCGGCCTGCGCCACCATCTGCAGATGGCCCGCCGTCTGCACGCCGAACCAGAGCCGGTACAGCTTGTTGGCGAACAGCAGCTCCTCGCTGCCCAGCGGAGCGACCGAGACCGACGCGTCCAGCGCCTCCAGCACCGTGGTGAAGCGCTCGTAGGAAGCCGACAGCTGCTCGCGGATGCGGTTGGGCTCGGTGATGTCGGTCATGGAGGTCATCCAGCCGGTCTGGTGCCCCCTTGCGTCGATCAGCGGCGACACGTAGAGCCGGGCGTCGAACAGGCTGCCGTCCTTGCGTTTGACCCGCACCTGGAAGCCGCCCGTGACCGTGCGGCCGCTCAACTCGTCGTCGAGCCGCGCCGCCAGCTGTTCGCGGTCGGCCTCCGGCCAATAGGGAAACGGAGGCGTGCGGCCCACCAGCTCGGACTCGCTCCAGCCTGTCATCTGGCAAAAGGCGGCGTTCACGTAGGTGATGCGGGCCTGCATGTCCAGCGCGCGCATTCCGGTGAGGATCGAGTCCTCCATCGCGCGGCGGAAGTTGGTCTCGGCCACCAGCGCCTGCTGCGCCTGCATGCGCCGGCGGGTATGCCGCCAGTTGCCGATCAGCATCCATGCCGTCATGACGCTCAGGGCGCTCACCAGCCAGAACAGGCCGCTGCCGATCACGCCGAGCGACGTGCGATAGCCCTGGGCCCGGATGATCAGGCCGTTGCCCACCGGCGAGACCGGGACTTCGTATTCGTTGGCCCGGTGGGCCCATGGCAGCAGCTGCGTGGCCGGGTTGCGCGCCGGCACCGAGCTGCCCGCCAGCACCCGGTTCTTGCCGTCGAGCAGTGCCACCGCGTACTTGGCCGATACCTCGGAGGGCACCCCATAACGCAACAAGCCGTCGATCGAATACTCGCCCAGGATCACGCCGGCGAACCGCCCCTGCTCCGTCAGCGGGATGTGCAATTGCAGCAGCCCGGTGCTGTCGGTGCCGGCCGCCGGCTGCGAATACACCGGCTGCTGCAGGTCGCGCGCCAGGCTGTAGATGTTCTCCGTCTCGCCGGGGCGCAACACGTCGCGCACCGCGCGCAGCTGGTGGCCGGCGAGGCTGGGCGCGCCATAGGTGGCCTTGATGCGGCGGCGCTCGTCGATCCAGGTGACCGCCTGCAGCTCGGGATACTGGCTGACCATGGATTCGGCGCGGCCCACGAACTCCTCCGGGTCCACTTCCTTGTTGGAAATGTCCCGCGCGATGCGCATCAGCTGCTCCTGGCGTTCCAGCAGGCGCAACCGTATCCGCTGCTGCGCGTATTCCACATCGCGCTTGACCGCCTCCTGTTCGCGGTCCATTTCCTCCAGGCGCAGGTAGCCGAAGGCCGAAGCGATGGCCGCAAGGAACAGCAGCACGGCCGCCAGCGGCGCCAACATGGCGAACCGGTCCTGGTGCACCGGCGACTGGCGCCGCCACCAGCGGCGCCACAAGGCCGCGGGAGCCATGGGATCGTGCGGCTCGGGGACGGTAACGGGGTCTTGCATGAAGCTCCAAGTGTAGGCCCAGCCGCGTCACCGGCCGGCAAAGCCCGCTGGGTTCCTGCCGGCGGGCGCGGGTACTCCTGAAGTTGCGCCTGGCTCGATAAACCGCATTGTGAAAACAGTATGCACAATTTGAAATCCACTAAAAACTGTGCGACACTCGCGACCGTACTAAATTACGTGAACTTCCTATTACGGACAAGCTGCAGGTCTTGACGACGGGTTGCCCAGTCTTCCGGGGTACAGGAATCGAAAACACAGGAGATCAACATGTCAGCACAGCCCGAAAACCAGTTCGGACCGGCCGCCAACGACGCGGACGCGCAGGAAACCCGGGAATGGATCGACGCGCTTTCGGCGGTCATTGAAGCGCAAGGCCAGGAGCGCGGCCATTTCCTGCTGGAGCAATTGCTGGAACAGGCGCGGCAGATGGGCATCGACATGCCGTTCTCCGCCACCACCGGCTACGTCAACACGATCGAGCCCGAAGCCGAGGAACGCTGCCCCGGCAATCTGGACGTCGAGGAGCGTTTGCGCGCCTACATGCGCTGGAATGCCATGGCGATGGTTGTCAAGGCCAACCGGCTGCACCCGGCCGACGGCGGGGACCTGGGCGGCCACATCAGCTCGTTCGCTTCGGTGGCCACCATGTTCGGCGCCGGCTTCAACCATTTCTGGCATGCCGAAAGCGAAGGCCATGGCGGCGATTGCCTGTATATCCAGGGCCATAGCTCGCCCGGCATCTACGCCCGCGCCTACATGGAAGGCCGTCTCACGGAGGAGCAGCTGCTGAACTTCCGCCAGGAAGTGGACGGCAAGGGCCTGTCGAGCTACCCGCACCCCAAACTGATGCCAGAGTTCTGGCAATTCCCGACAGTGTCCATGGGCCTGGGGCCGCTGATGGGGATCTATCAGGCGCGCTTCCTGAAGTACCTGCACGCGCGCGGCATCGCCAACACCGAGAACCGCAAGGTCTGGGTGTTCTGCGGCGACGGCGAAATGGACGAAGTGGAAAGCCTGGGCGCCATCGGCGTGGCGGCGCGCGAAAAGCTCGACAACCTGGTCTTCGTGGTCAACTGCAACCTGCAGCGCCTGGACGGCCCGGTGCGCGGCAACGGCAAGATCATCCAGGAGCTCGAAGGCGAATTCCGCGGCGCCGGCTGGAACGTGATCAAGCTGATCTGGGGCAGCTACTGGGACCCGCTGCTCGCCCGCGACAAGGACGGCATCCTGCGCAAGATCATGATGGATACCTTGGACGGCGACTACCAGGCGATGAAGGCCAACGACGGCGCCTGGGTGCGCAAGAACTTCTTCGGCCGCCATCCCAAGACGCTGGAGATGGTGGCGAAGATGACCGACGAGGAGATCTGGCGCCTGCAGCGCGGCGGCCACGACCCGCAGAAGGTCTACGCCGCGTACCACCGCGCGGTGAACCACAAGGGCCAGCCTTCCGTGCTGCTGGTCAAGACCGTGAAGGGATTCGGCATGGGCCGGGCCGGCGAGGGCAAGAACATCGCGCACCAGGCCAAGAAGATGAGCGACGAGGACATCCGGGCGTTCCGGGACCGCTTCAGCATCCCGATTCCCGACGAGAAGCTGGCCGAGATCCCGTTCTACAAGCCCGAGGAGAACACGCCGGAGATGAAGTACCTGCACGAGCGGCGCCACGCGCTGGGCGGTTATTTGCCCGAGCGCCGGGTCAAGGCCGACGAGCAGCTCAACGTGCCGCCGCTGGAAACCTTCAAGGCCGTGCTCGACCCGACGGCCGAGGGCAGGGAGATCAGCACCACCCAGGCCTTCGTGCGCTTCCTCACGGCGCTGCTGCGCGACAAGGAACTCGGGCCGCGGGCCGTGCCGATCCTGGTGGACGAGGCGCGCACCTTCGGCATGGAGGGCCTGTTCCGCCAGATCGGCATCTACAACCCGGAAGGCCAGCTGTACACCCCCCAGGACAAGGACCAGGTGTCCTATTACAAGGAAGACAAGGCCGGCCAGATCCTGCAGGAAGGCATCAACGAAGCCGGCGGCATGGCCAGCTGGATCGCCGCGGCGACCTCGTACAGCACCAGCAACCGCATCATGCTGCCGTTCTTCATCTACTACTCGATGTTCGGCCTGCAGCGTGTGGGCGACCTGTGCTGGGCCGCCGGCGACATGCAGGCGCGGGGTTTCCTGTTGGGAGGCACCTCCGGCCGTACCACGCTCAACGGCGAAGGCTTGCAGCACGAGGACGGCCACAGCCACATCCTCGCCGGCACGATCCCGAATTGCGTGAGCTACGACCCCACGTTCGCGCACGAGGTGGGCGTGATCCTGCACCACGGGCTCAAGCGCATGGTGGAGCAGCAGGACAACCGCTACTACTACATCACGCTGCTCAATGAAAACTACCCGATGCCCGGCCTGGTCCCCGGAACGGAAGAGCAGATCGTCAAGGGCATGTATCTGTGCAAGGAAGCCGCGCTCGGCAAGGGCAAGAGCGGCTCTGGCGCCGCTGCACGCGTTCAGCTGCTGGGCAGCGGCACCATCCTGCGCGAGGCGATCGCCGCGCAGGAGCTGCTGGAAAAGGATTGGGGCGTCGCGGCCGACGTCTGGAGCTGCCCGAGCTTCAACGAACTGGCGCGCGACGGCCAGGATTGCGAACGCCATAACCTGTTGCACCCGGGCGAAAAGCCGCGCCTGCCGTTCGTCTCGCAGCAACTCGACAAGCGCGGCGGGCCGGTCGTGGCTTCCACCGACTACGTCAAGGCCTACGCCGAGCAGATTCGCCCCTTCATTCCCCGGGGACGCGCCTACAAGGTGCTGGGCACCGACGGTTTCGGCCGCAGCGATTTCCGCAGCAAGTTGCGCGAGCACTTCGAAGTCAACCGCCACTACATTGCGTTGGCCGCCCTCAAGGCCTTGAGCGAGGAGGGAGCGGTGCCGGTCACCAAGGTCCCCGAGGCCATCAGGAAATACGGCATCAAGGCGGACAAGATCAATCCGCTGTACGCTTGAGCCAAAAGGCAAGACCGGAGAACAAGAACATGGCATCCATTGAAGTGAAGGTCCCGGACATCGGGGACTTCAAAGAGGTTGCGGTCATCGAATTGCTGGTCAAGCCCGGCGACACGGTCAAGCCCGAGCAATCGCTGGTGACGGTCGAATCGGACAAGGCTTCGATGGAGATTCCCTCGTCGTCGG
>DATMBW010000429.1:0-4213 GCA_035559095.1 Ramlibacter sp. | reverse complement strand
TGTCCAGGCGCTGCTGGTACAGCGCGAAGTCGACGGAGCCGAATTTGAGCTCAATGCCCAGCTTTTCCAGGTTGCGCATCCACGGCGACACGGTCCGCACGCCGCCATCCTTGCTATCGAGGTACTCGAGCACGAAGGCCTCGCCTTTGGCATTGCGCAGGGCGCCGTCGCGGAATTCCCAGCCGGCATCCTTCAGCAACGCCTGGGCACGGCGCAGGTTGTTGCGAAGCGAATGTCCGGGGCCCTCGGTGGTGGGCGGCTGGTACATCGGGCCGAATGCCGCCGGCGGCACCTTGGCGCGCCAGGGCTCGAGCAGCGCGAGTTCCTCTGCCGAAGGCAATCCGCTCGCGGCGCAGTCGGTGTTGCCGAACAGGTCGCGCACCCGGGGGTAGCCGTTGTAGAACATCTGCCGGCTCATCCACTCGAAGTCGAGCGCGAGCCCCAGCGCCTCGCGCACGCGCCGGTCGGACAGGTAGGGCTTGCGGCTGTTGAGCACGAAACTCTGGAATCCCGCCGGCTGCTTGTGCTCGAACGCATGCTTGACCAGCTCGCCGGAGTCGAAGCGCCTGCCGTTGACGCGACGCGCCCAGTCCCCGGCCGAATAGAAGCTCATCATGTCGAATTCGGCGGCTTTCAGGGCTTCCAGGCGCGCGGTGTTGTCCTTGTAGATCTTCACCGTGATGCGCTCGAAGTTGTGATTGCCGCGCTTGACGTTCAGGTCACGAGCCCAGTAGTTGGGATCGCGCACGTAGGTGATGTCCTTGCCGAAACGAACCGGGCCGATCTTGTAGGGGCCGCTGCCGATGGGAATGTCCATCACCACCTGATCGAAGGGTTTGGCCTTGCCGTTCTCCATGCCCCAGGCGCGGCTGAAAATCGGCAGGCCGCCTACGGTCAGGGGCAGCTCGCGATTGGGCTTCTTGAAGCGAAAGCGCACCGTGCGCGCGTCGATCACGTCGCAGCCGGCCACGTCCTCCAGCAGGGTCTTGTAGCCGGGCGACACGAAGGGGCCGATCAGCGTGTCGTAGCTGTGCTTGACGTCGGCGGCCTGGACGGGGCCGCCGTCATGGAAGCGCGCCTCGGGCCGCAGGCGGAAAGTGGCACTGAGGCGGTCCGCAGCCACATCGACGTCCTGCGCCAGCAGGCCGTACCCGGAGGCTGTTTCGTCCATGGACGCCGCCAGCAAGGAGTCGAACATGAGCACGGCCAGATAGGCGGGCGGCGCACCCTTGATGGTGAAAGGGTTGTACTTGTCGAAGGTGGAGTAGCGCTGGTTGCTGACCAGGCGCAGCTCGCCGCCTTTCGGGGCTTGTACATTCACGTAGTCGAAAGCGGCAAAACCGGCGGCATACTTGAGGTCGTCCCAGAGGGCGTACCCGTGCGCCGCCCAGCACGGAACAGCCGCCAGCCATGCCAGAAGGAAGAACAAACCTCGCATGCGACAATTCTGCACAGATTTTTTCAAACAAAGAGACCTATGGGATTCCTGGCTGGCAAGAAATTGTTGATCACCGGCGTGTTGTCCAACCGCTCCATCGCCTATGGCGTGGCCAAGGCCTGCCACGCGCAGGGGGCGGAACTGGCCTTCAGCTATGTGGGTGAGCGGTTCAGGGACCGCATCATCGAATTCGCGTCCGACTTCGGCTCCGACCTGGTGTTCGACTGCGACGTGGGGGACGACGCGCAGATCGACCGGCTGTTCAAGGACCTGTCGGCGGTGTGGCCCAAGTTCGACGGCTTCGTGCACAGCATCGGGTACGCGCCGAGGGAGGCGATTTCAGGCAGTTTCCTGGAGGGGCTGTCGCGGGAAAACTTCCGCATCGCCCACGACATCAGCGCTTACAGCTTCCCCGGGATGGCCAAGGCGGCCCTGCCCTACCTCAACGACAGGTCGGCCCTGCTCACGCTGACCTATCTGGGCGCCATGCGGGCGATCCCCAACTACAACACCATGGGCCTGGCCAAGGCCAGCCTCGAGGCTTCGGTGCGCTACCTGGCCGAGGCGGTGGGGCAACTGCCGGACGGCCGCAGCATGCGCGTGAACGGAATCAGCGCCGGGCCGATCAAGACCTTGGCCGCCAGCGGCATCAAGGATTTCGGCAAGCTGCTGAGCATCTGCGCCGCGGCCTCGCCGTTGCGCCGCAACGTGACCATCGACGACGTGGGCAACGTGGCGGCTTTCCTGCTCAGCGACCTCGCCTCCGGAGTGACCGCCGAAATCACCTACGTGGATGCCGGCTTCAGCCAGACTGCGGTGGCGGTCGTCGAGACCTGAGGTATGTCATTGCGGCCTTGAGCCGCAATCCATGAACCCGAATCCCTGGACCCCGGGTCAAGCCCGGGGTGACAAATCCCCTGTCATTGTGGCCGGCGACGGATTCCTCACGCGCCGTTGCCGTTCTTCACGCAGTCCGCGTAGTACCGCCGCTGGCCGTCCGGTCCGGTTTCTTCCACCAGGCCGTGGATGTCGGTCTCGAACCCCGGGCATTGCGCGTTGAACTCGCGCGAGAACTTCAGGTAGTCGACGATTTTCCTGTTGAACACCTCCCCCGGAATCAGCAGCGGGATCCCGGGCGGATAAGGCGTCACCAGCGAAGTCGTGATCCGCCCTTCGAGTTCGTCGATTGCCACCCGTTCGGTCTTGCGGTGCGCGATGTAGGCGAACGCGTCGCTCGGCTTCATCGCGGGTGTCAGGTCGCTCAGGTACATCTCGGTCGTGAGCCGGGCGATGTCGTACTTGGCATACAGCTCGTGCACGAACTGGCACAGGTCGGCCAGGCCCATGCGCTCGTAGCGCGGGAACTGCTGGCAGAACTCGGGCAGGATGCGCCACATCGGCTGGTTCTTGTCATAGTCGTCCTTGAACTGCTGCAGGGCCGTGAGCAACGTGTTCCAGCGGCCCTTGGTGATGCCGATGGTGAACATGATGAAGAAGCTGTACAGGCCGGTCTTCTCCACGATGATCCCGTGCTCGGCCAGGAAGCGGGTCAGGATGCTGGCCGGGATGCCGGTCTTGGCGAACTTGCCGTTCAGGTCCAGGCCCGGCGTGACGATGGTGGACTTGATCGGGTCCAGCATGTTGAAGCCCTCGGCCAGGTTGCCGAAGCCGTGCCACTTTGCCGTGCGCGCCTCGCCCTTGATGATCCAGTCGTCGGCGCGGCCGATGCCTTCTTCGACCAGCCGGTCGGGCCCCCACACCTTGAACCACCAGTCCTTGCCGTACTCCTCGTCCACCTTGCGCATGGCGCGGCGGAAGTCCAGCGCTTCCAGGATGCTCTCCTCCACCAGCGCGGTTCCGCCGGGCGGCTCCATCATCGCCGCCGCCACGTCGCAGCTCGCGATGATCGAGTACTGCGGGCTGGTCGAGGTGTGCATCAGGTAAGCCTCGTTGAACAGGTGCCGGTCCAGCTTCCGGTTCTGGGACTCCTGCACCAGCACGTGGCTGGCCTGGCTGATGCCGGCCAGCAGCTTGTGCGTGGACTGCGTGGCGAACGTGAGCGACTCCTTGGGCCGCGGGCGGTTCTTGCCCATCGCGTGATAGGGGCCGTAGAACGGATGGAACGCCGCGTGCGGCAGCCATGCCTCGTCGAAATGGAGCGTGTCCACGTAGCCGTCCAGCATCTTCTTGATGGTTTCGGTGTTGTAGATCACCCCGTCATAGGTCGATTGGGTCAGCGTCATCACCCGCGGCTTCACGCTGTCCGGATCCACCCCCTTGAGCAGCGGATTGGCCCTGATCTTGGCTTTGATCGCCGCTGGCTCGAACTCGCTCTGCGGGATCGGGCCGATGATGCCGAAATGGTTGCGCGTGGGCTTCATGAACACGGGGATCGCGCCGGTCATGATGATCGAGTGCAGGATCGACTTGTGGCAGTTGCGGTCCACCACCACCACGTCGTCCGGCGCCACGGTGTGGTGCCACACCATCTTGTTCGAGGTGCTGGTGCCGTTCGTGACGAAGAAGCAATGGTCGGCGTTGAAGATGCGCGCCGCATTGCGCTCGCTGGCGGCGACCGGCCCGGTGTGATCGAGCAGCTGGCCGAGCTCGTCCACCGCGTTGCAGACGTCGGCGCGCAGCATGTTCTCGCCGAAGAACTGGTGGAACATCTGGCCCACCGGGCTCTTCAGGAAGGCGACGCCGCCCGAGTGCCCCGGGCAATGCCAGGAATAGGAGCCGTCCTCGGCGTAATCGAGCAACGCCTTGAAGAACGGC
>DATMBW010000428.1:0-6487 GCA_035559095.1 Ramlibacter sp. | reverse complement strand
CTGCTGCTGACGTTCATGGGCGACGCCCTGCGCGATGCGCTCGATCCGCGAAAGGCGCAGGCATGACCACCCCCACGTCGGCGCTCATGACGTCGGCACTCAAGTCATGACCAAGCTGCTCGAGGTCAGCGGCCTGCGGGTGGCTTTCGGCGACAAGGAGGTCGTGCACGGCATCGACTTCTCGATCGCACGGGGCGAAAAACTGGCGCTGGTGGGGGAGTCCGGATCGGGCAAGACGGTCACGGCGCTGAGCCTGCTGGGGCTGGTCCAGAACGCTCGAGTCGGCGGATCAGCCCTGTTCGCCGGATCCGCCGACCCGTCGCGGCCGCGAGACCTGCTGTCGATGACCGAGCGCGAACTGCTTGCCGTGCGCGGCCAGGAAATCGCGATGATCTTCCAGGAGCCGATGACCGCGCTGAATCCGCTGTACACCGTCGGCGACCAGGTCGCCGAGGTGCTCCAGCTCAAGCAGGGCCTGACCGGTCGCGAAGCGTGGCAGGCCGCGGTCGAGGCGCTGGCAGCCACCGGCATTCCCGAGCCCGAGCGGCGTGCTTACGCGTTTCCGCACCAGCTCTCCGGCGGCCAGCGCCAGCGGGCGATGATTGCGATGGCGCTGGCGGGCCAGCCCAAACTGCTGCTGGCCGACGAACCCACGACGGCGCTCGACGTGACGCTGCGGGGGCAGATCCTGGACCTGCTGGCCGACGTGCAACGGCACAACGGAATGGCCGTGCTGCTGATTACGCACGACCTGAACCTGGTGCGCAAGTTCGCCGACCGGGTGGCGGTGATGGAGGATGGTCACCTCGTCGAGCACGGGCCGGTGGCGGAGGTCTTCGCCCATCCGCAACATGCGTACACCCGCAAACTCATCGACAGCGTGCCGGTACGCGACGTGACCGAGGAACCGGCGCCGCCGCAGCCGCCGGTCATGCGCGCCAGCGAAATGGAGGTGAGCTATCCCGTGGCTATCCCCGGCTTCAGGGGCTGGTTCAGGAAGGGCAAGTTCGTTGCGGTGCGTGGCGCGGGCTTTTCTATTGCGCCGGGCCGCACCCTGGGCGTAGTCGGCGAATCGGGATCGGGCAAGTCGACCCTCGCGCTGGCGGCCTTGGGCCTGATGCCGCACAACGGCGAGTTGGAAGTGGTGGGCCGGCGCTGGGGTCCCGACGCGGCGGGCAACAAGGCGATCCGGCGGATGGTGCAGGTCGTGTTCCAGGACCCGTATTCATCGCTGTCGCCGCGCATGACCGTGGAAGAAATCGTAGGCGAGGGCCTGCTGGTGCATGAACCCGGCCTGGGTGTGGCGGGCCGCCGCGAACGAGTCGCCCAGGCGTTGTCGGAAGTGGGGCTGTCGCAGGACCAGTTTCCCGGTCTGCTGCAGCGCTACCCGCACGAGTTTTCCGGGGGACAACGCCAGCGGCTGGCCATCGCGCGGGCGCTGATCGTCCGGCCCCGGCTCCTGATCCTGGACGAACCGACCAGCGCCTTGGACGTGACGATCCAGAAGCAAGTCTTGAAATTGCTTCAAAGGCTTCAACGTGAGAAGGCGTTGAGCTACATGCTCATCACGCACGACGTGGACGTGATCCGCGCCATGGCCCACGACGTCGTGGTGATGAAGGACGGCGATATCCTGGAGTCGGGCACCGCCAGGCAGGTGCTCGATTCGCCCCGGCAGGACTACACCCGCACGCTGGTGGCGGCGGCGTCCTGACGGCCATGGCTACGCGAGGGGGCGTTCGTTCCACGGTCATTCCGCAGACGGAGGTCGAAATCACGGCCATGCGGGCGCAAGGTGCGGGTGGCCAGAACGTCAACAAGGTTTCCAGCGCGATCCATCTGCGTTTCGACATTCCCAACTCGTCCTTGGCGCCGGACCACAAGGAGCGGCTGCTCGCGCTGCCGGACCAGCGCATCAGCCGGGACGGCGTGTTGGTCATCAAGGCGCAGGCCCACCGCAGCCAGGACATGAACCGGGCCGAGGCGATGGGCCGCTTGCAGGAACTGGTGGACAGCGTCGCCGCGCCGCCAAGGGCGCGCCGTCCGACGAAGCCAACTCAGGCTTCGAAACGGCGCAGGCTCGAGAGCAAGAACCTGCGTTCTCAAGTCAAGCTGCTTCGAGCCAAGGTAGAGGACTAAGTCGAGTGAACAGGCCCTAGCTCGGCCGCAGAAGGCTCGGCCAACGAGTGAACTCCATCTTGTCTGGCACTGGCAATCGGAGTAATTTGCAGTGCTCAGTGCCAGGTGATTGAAGTCGCCAAATGGTCCGCCGATGGACCGGATTTCATGAAGTCTTACTCCAAGAGTCGTGAGACTGAAAAGGAGGCATGGTGATACCCCATCCCTTTGAATACCACGCACCGACCAGCCTGTCCGACGCGATTGCGCTGATGGGCCAGTATGGCGATGAGGCCAAACTGCTGGCCGGGGGCCACAGCCTGCTGCCGATGATGAAATTGCGCTTCGCGCAGCCGGGCCACCTGATCGACCTGGGCAAGGTTCCCGGTCTCAAAGGCATCGAGCAAGTCGGCGACGAAATTCACATCGGCGCCATGACGACCGAAAACGATCTGATCTGGTCGAAGTTGCTGGCTGAAAAAGTGCCGTTGCTGGTCGAGGGCGCGGGCGTGATTTCCGACCCGCAGGTGCGCTACAAGGGCACCATCGGCGGCGACATATCGCACGGCGATCCGGGCAACGACCATCCGGCGCTGATGCTGGCGCTGGACGCATCGTTCGTGCTCAAGGGCTCGGGGGGCGAGCGCGTCGTCAAGGCCGACGGCTTTTTCCTGGGGCTGTATTCCACGTTGCTCGAGCCGGGGGAAATCCTGACGCAGATTCGCGTGCCCATCCCCGCCCCAGGCACCGGCTCTGCGTATGCAAAGCTCAAGCGCAAGGTCGGCGACTTCGCCACCGCCGCCGCCGCAGTGCTGCTCAAGATGAAGGGATCGAGCGTGGACAGCGTGAGCATCGCGCTGACCAACGTGGGCGCGACGCCGCTCAAGGCCAGCGCCGCCGAAGCCTTCCTGCGCGGCAAGGAACTCAACGAGGCCACCCTTACGGAAGCCGCGCGCCTGGCGATGAGCATTTGCGACCCGACACCCGACCAGCGCGGCGATGCGCAGTACAAGACGGCGATGGCCGGCGAAATGACGCGGCGGGCATTGCTCCTGGCGCATTCGCGCTCGGCCAGGTAGCAATTTCACGTCAAACCAAGGAGCGAGCCATGGCAAAAAAGCATCCGGTATCGTTCAAGCTCAACGGCAAGGACGTCGATGTGATGGTGGAGCCGCGCGAGTTGCTGATCCACACGCTGCGTGAAAAGCTGTTGCACACCGGTCCCCACATCGGTTGCGAAACCTCGCATTGCGGCGCCTGCACGGTCGACCTGGACGGCATGTCGGTCAAGTCCTGCACCGTGTTGACGGTGCAATGCCCCGGTTCCGAGATCATCACGGTGGAGGGCTTGGAGCAAGGCGGTGTGCTGCACGCGCTGCAACAGGCGTTTCACGAGGAGCATGGCCTGCAATGCGGGTTTTGCACCCCCGGCATGCTGACGCGCGCATACCGGCTGCTCAAGGAGAACCCGGATCCGACCGAGCAGGAGATTCGCTACTGGATTTCCGGCAACCTGTGCCGCTGCACCGGATACCAGAACATCGTCAAGGCGGTGCAATCAGCGGCCAAGAAGATGTCGGCGGTGGCGGCCTGAGCGCCGCAGGCTGTCCCCGCTACTTCCAGTCAGCCAAATCAGCCGGAGACAAATCATGGGCGATATGTCGGACCTGAGTGAGCGCGAGCAAAAACTGGATGGCATGGGCACGTCCCTGCTGCGCAAGGAGGACGCGCGTTTTATTCGCGGCCAGGGCAGCTATGTCGATGACATCAAACTGCCGGGCATGCTGTTCGGTGCCCTCGTGCGCAGCCCTTACGCGCATGCGCGCATCAGGTCCATCGACAAGGCCAATGCCCTCGCCGCGCCCGGGGTGGTGGCGGTGCTGACGGCCGACGACTTGAAGCCCGTCAACCTGCACTGGATGCCGACCCTGGGCGGCGATGTGCAAGCGGTCCTGGCCGACAAGAAAGTCTGCTTCCAGATGCAGGAAGTCGCGATGGTGCTGGCCACCGACCGCTATGCCGCGGCCGATGGCGCCGCGCTGGTCGAGGTCGATTACGAGGAACTGCCCGCCATCGTCGATCCGAAGAAATCGATGCTCCCGGACGCGCCGATCATCCGCGAAGACATCGCCGACAAGAAGGAAGTGGGCCATGGCCCGCGCACCCATCCCAACCACATCTTTACCTGGGAAGCGGGCGACAAGGCCGCCGCCGATGCGGCGTTTGCCGGCGCCGCCGTCACGGTGAAGGAGGAAATCCTGAACCCGCGCGTGCATCCCTGCCCGCTCGAGACCTGCGGCTGCGTCGCCTCGTTCAGCAAGGCCACCGGCCAATTGACGGTCTATCTCACCACCCAGGCGCCGCACCTGGTGCGCACAGTGCTGGCGATGCTGTCGGGCGTGGCCGAGAGCAAGATTCGCGTCGTCGCCGGTGACATCGGCGGCGGCTTCGGCAACAAGGTGCCGATCTACCCGGGCTATGTGGTGGCTATCGTCGCGTCCATCGTGACCGGCGTGCCGATCAAGTTCATCGAGTCGCGCATCGACAACATTTCGACCACCGGCTTTGCGCGCGACTACCACTGCGTGGGAGAGCTGGCGGCCGACCAGGACGGGCGCATCAAGGCGCTGCGCTTCACCGCGCTGGCCGACCACGGCGCTTTCAACTCGCATGTGTCGGCCACCAAGCTGCCGGCCGGGTTGTTTTCCATCTGCACCGGCTCGTACGACATTCCCAATGCCTACTGCCGGGTCGACGCGGTCTACACCAACAAGGCGCCCGGGGGCGTGGCCTATCGCTGCTCGCTGCGCGTGACCGAGGCGGTCTATCTGATCGAACGCATGATCGACGTGCTGGCGCAAAAGCTGCGCATCGACAAGGCCGAGATCCGCCGCCGCAATTTCGTCAAGCCCGAGCAGTTCCCCTACACCACGGGGTTCGGCTGGACCATCGACAGCGGCAACTACCTGCCGGCGCTGGAAAAAGTGTTGAAGGCGGTGGACTATGAAGGGCTGCGGCGCGAGCAGGCCGAAAAGCGCGCCAAGGGCGAGTTGATGGGCATCGGCATCGCCACCTTCACCGAAATCGTCGGCGCCGGGCCGACCAAGGTGTGCGACATCCTGGGCATCGGCCTGTTCGACAGTTGCGAAATTCGCGTCCATCCGACCGGCGGCGTGATCGCCCGGCTGGGCACCATGACGCAAGGGCAGGGCCACTCGACCACCTACGCGCAGATCATCGCCACCGAGCTGGGACTGCCGGCCAGCGACATCGTGGTCGAGGAGGGCGATACCGACAAAGCTCCCTATGGTGCGGGCACCTGGGGATCGCGCTCGACACCGGTATCGGGCGCCGCGACGGCGAAAGCCGCGCGCCAGATCAAGGACAAGGCCAGGAAAATCGCGGCCCATTTGCTGGAAGTGGCCGAGGGCGACCTGGAATGGGAAGTCGACGGCTTCAAGGTCAAGGGCAATCCCAGCCAGACCAAGACCATGAAAGAGATCTGCATGGTCTCGCACACCGGCAACATCCCGGCCGGCATGGAGCAAGGCCTGAACGCGGTGGCCTATTACGACCCGCCCAACATGACCTTCCCGTTCGGTGCCTATCTGTGTGTGGTCGATATCGACAAGTACACCGGCGAGGTCAAGGTGCGGCGCTTCTATGCCCTCGACGATTGCGGCACGCGCATCAACCCGATGATCATCGAAGGCCAGATCCATGGCGGACTGACCGAAGCCTTTGCCGTGACGATGGGCCAGCAGATTCCATTCGACGAAAGCGGCAATCACCTGGGCAACAGCCTGATGGACTACTTCCTGCCGACAGCGGTGGAAACGCCGCATTGGGAAACCGACTTCACGGTCACGCCCTGCCCGCATCACCCGATCGGGGCCAAGGGCGTAGCGGAATCGCCGCACGTCGGCGGCATTCCGTGCATCAGCAATGCGGTGATCGACGCCTTTGCCCACCTCGGAGTCACCCACATGGACATGCCGCACAGCGCCTACCGTGTGTGGCAACAGTGCAATGCCCTGGGGATCAACAAGCGCTGAACACCCCCCGGCCGCTGGCCTGCCTCGCTCGTCACGGCGGTTGCACATGAAAGTCCAGCTCGAAAAGACGTTTCCCATACCCGCTTCCGCGCAGGTCACATGGGACTTGCTGCGAGATGTAGAACGCGTGGCCGGCTGCATGCCGGGGGCCAGGATCACCGAGCGGATTGATGATCAGCACTACAAGGGCACCGTGGCAGTCAAGTTCGGGCCGGCCAGCATGTCGTTTCGCGGCAACGTCGAAGTCAAGGAGCTTGATCCGCAGTCCATGACGCTGCGACTGTTCGGCAAGGGCGCCGACAGCACCGGCAGTT
>DATMBW010000427.1:0-7313 GCA_035559095.1 Ramlibacter sp. | reverse complement strand
CCGTCGTCATGCCATTTTCGAGTGCTGGTGCCGCCACTGCGCCGCCCGCCACGCTGGCTGCGCATAGCGAGATCGAGGACCAGCTGGGCATCAGGATAGTCGGTTTGCGGCGCTCATCGGCGGGGTACATGCTCGATTTGCGCTATCGCGTGATCGATCCCGCCAAGGCGGCGTCGCTGCTGGACCGCAAGATCAATCCCTATCTGGTCGATGAGGCCACCGGCGCGCAACTGGGTGTGCCCGACGCGCCCAAGGTCGGCCAGCTGCGTCCGACCTCCCGCAACAATGTGATCCCCGGCCGCAATTACTACATCCTGTTTGCCAACCCCGGTCGCTATCTGAACGGGGGCAGCAAGGTCACCCTGATCGCGGGCGATGTCCGGATCCCTCACCTCACGGTCGAGTAATTGAGGGCATGAATCATGCGCGCCTGGATACGGTCCGCAGCACGACGAGCAGGCGTTGTGCTGGTGCTCGGATGGATCTTCGGCGCTGGCGTGCAGGCGGCGGAAATCGCGCCCGCTCTGGCTGCCGAACTGACGGGGCGAGCGCCGCAGGACGAGATCGCGGTGATCGTTTCCATGACGGATCGCGTAGACCCCCGTGCGTATGAATTGGCGGACCGGCGCACGCGCGATACCCGGCTGGTCCAGGCGCTCAAGGAAAAAGCCGCCGCCACGCAAAGCGCGGTCCGGGTCTTCCTGCACAACCAGGGCGCGCGGCAATTTCGCGAGCTGTGGGTAATCAACGGTTTCTCCGTGACGGCGCGCCCCGTGGTGATTCGCCAGCTGGCGTCCCGTCCCGGCATCGAGCGCATAAGCCTCGATTCGACCCTGCGGGCCCCCGTGACAACTTCGGGCAGCGCGGCGCCGCCGGAATGGAACCTGAACGCGGTGCGGGCGCCGGAACTGTGGTCGCTCGGCTACTCCGGCGCAGGCGTTGTCGTGGCCAACATGGATACCGGCGTCGACGCCGCGCACCCGGATCTGGCGACCAAATGGCGCGGCGGCGGCAACAGCTGGTACGACCCGCATGGCCAACATGCCGCACCCCACGACCCGACGGGGCACGGCACCCAGACCATGGGGATCATGGTCGGCGGGTCGGCCGGCGGGACCGCCATCGGCTTGGCGCCCGACGCCCGCTGGATAGCGGCCAAGCTGTATGACGACGCCGGCCTGGCACGGTACAGCGACATCCACCTCGCCTTCCAGTGGCTACTGGATCCCGACGGCGATCTGACCACGGTGGACGCGCCCGATGTCGTGAACGCGTCGTGGGGACTGATCGGCACGGCGGGGCAGTGCATCACCGAATTCAGCACCGATATCGGCCTGCTCAGGACCGCCGGTATTGCCGTGGCATTCGCCGCCGGCAACGATGGGCCGGCGCCGCTGACGAGCCTGAGTCCGGCCAATAATCCGCAGACTCTCTCGGCCGGCGCGGTCGATGCCGCGCTGGTCGTAGCCGGTTTCAGCAGCCGCGGCCCGTCCGCCTGCGATGGCTCGGTCTACCCGAAACTGGTCGGGCCCGGCGTCAACGTCAAGACGGCCGATCTGTCATTCGGCGGGCTGCCGCAGTACGCCGTGGTCACGGGCACGTCCTTCGCGGCCCCGCATGCGGCGGGCGCGATGGCTCTGCTGGCGGGGGCCTTTCCCAGTGCCAGCGTCAGCCAGATCGAAGCAGCGCTGACCGGCAGCGCGCGCGATCTCGGCGTCGCGGGCGAGGACAACAGTTACGGTCATGGCCTGGCCGACGTGCAGGCGGCCTACCAGTTCCTGCTCAACGGCACCAGTCACGCACCGTCCGCGTCGAACGATTCCTACAGCATGTCGTCGGGAACCACATTGGCCGTCGCGGCCCCCGGCGTGCTGGGCAATGACAATGACGTCGACGGCGGTACGCTGACAGCGGTGCTGACAACCGGCACCGCCAGCGGCAGCCTGACCCTCAATGGCAGCGGCTCGTTCAGCTACACGCCGAGTGCGGGCTTCGCCGGCACGGTCAGCTTCGTCTACCGGGCATTCGACGGCGCGCTTTACAGCAACAACGCCACGGTTTCGATCGCGGTCAACGGCGGCGCAAACCTTGCCCCCGTGGCCACGGCCGACAGCGCGGTCGCTCCCGTGCGCAAGTCCACAGCCTATACGCCCGTTGTCATCAACGTGCTGGCCAATGACTCCGATCCGGATGGCAGCCTCGACCCGGCGACCGTGAGCATCGCCGCCGCGCCGAACAATGGCGGCGCCGTCGTGGTCAATGCCAACGGAACGGTTTCCTACACGCCGGCGGTGAAGTTCCGCGGCAAGGAATCGTTCGGGTACACCGTCCGCGATGGGGCTGGCGCAGTGTCCAACATCGCCACCGTGACCGTGATGGTGAGGTGAACACGCATGACGGCGAGCCAAAGGGGAACGTGAAATGCGACTCCAGAGATCGAGCATGCGGCTGTGTATCGGGCAGCCCGGCGCGCGGGTGGTGCTCGCCGCGCTCGCGCTGGCCCTGGCGCCCTTGTCGACCCGCGTGGTTGCACATTCCGGCCATCACGACCATCACGCCATGTCCGGCGCAAAAGAGGGCTATGTGCGCACCGTGGCGGCCTACACGGTCCCGGACGTGAAGCTGGTGGATGCCGATGGGGCAGCGGTTCCGCTGCGCAGCAAGCTCGCCGGCCAGGACAGGCCCGTCATCCTCAATTTCATCTTCACGACCTGTACCGCGGTCTGTCCAGTGATGAGTGCGACCTTGGCACAGGTGCAGACGGAACTGGGCCCGGAGCGCGAGTCGGTTCGCATGGTGTCGGTCTCGATTGACCCCGAGCAGGATACCCCGGCGGCGCTGAAGGCCTATGCCGGCAAATTCGGTGCAGGGCGGCAGTGGCAGATGCTGACGGGCAGCCTGAATGACAGCATCGCCGTTCAGCGCGCTTTCGATGTCTATCGCGGCGACAAGATGAACCATCAGCCGGCCACCTTCCTGCGCGCAAATCCGGGGCAGCCCTGGGTGCGGCTGGACGGCTTCGCCAGCGCGGCCGACATCATCCGCGAGTACCGTCAGCTTCGTGCGAAATGATCGTCCATGGGACGTGCCCGGCCGCGAGCGGTGTGGTTTGTCCTGGCAGGTCTGTGCCTGCTTCTGGCGCAGGTCGTGTTGGCAGCGGAACCGGCCGACAACCGTGTCGGGCGATCCATTTACCTGGACGGCCTGCTTGCGTCGGGCCAGCCGCTGCGCGCCACCGTACAGAAGGGCGTGGCGCTGAGCGGCGCGGGCGCCGCGTGCGTCAATTGCCATCGGCGCAGCGGCCTGGGCGGCAGCGAAGGGCAGAGCAACATCCGACCGATCGCGGGCCGGCTGCTTTCATCCTCGTCGCAAGCCCGGCTGGAGCGTCGCTGGGCCGGACCGGTCGGCGCTGTCGCCCTGAGTCCCACCTATACCCCGGCGAGCCTGGCGCGGGCGCTGCGGGACGGCGTGGACCCGGCCGGCCGGGTGCTGGACCCGCTGATGCCGCGTTACGCGCTGAGCGATGACGAGGTCGCCGAGCTGCAAGCCTACCTGGAGGGGCTGTTGACGGCCGCGGCCCCGGGTGTGAGCGAGCGCGAGATTCATTTTTCGACCATCATCGCGCCTGGCGTCGATCCGTACAGGCGCCGCGCGATGCTGGATGTGCTGCAGGCATTTTTCCGCGACAAGAACGGCGGCACCCGTCTCGAGGCGCGGCGCCGCGAGGCGGGCCACGAGCAGATGTATCTTGCCTACCGCACCTGGGTGCTGCATGTCTGGGAACTGGACGGCGCGCCGGAAACGTGGGGCGGACAGCTCGATGCGTACTACCGGAAGCAGCCCGTGTTTGCCGTCATCGGCGGTCTCGGCAACGGCAGTTGGCAGCCGGTGCATGGATTTTGCGAGCGGGCCGGGCTGCCGTGCGTATTCCCCGACGTGGACTATCCGGGCAACGGCGGCGCCGGCTATTACTCCCTTTACTTTTCGCGCGGGATTGCCCTGGAGGCGGACGTGCTGGCCAGGCAGTTGGCTGACACCCGGCCAGGCCCGGCCCGTATCGTGCAGGTCTTCCGCGACGAGGAACTCGGGCGATTGCCGGCGCAGGCCCTGCGCGAAGCCCTGCAGCGCAGGGGTGTTGACACGCTGAGGGACTACCCCGTGAGCGGCCGCGGTCCATTGCCAGCGAAGTTCTGGTCAGGGCTCTTGAACGATGCGCAGCCCGCCGTGCTCGTGATCTGGCTCGATCCCGCAGACGTTCAAGGCCTGGGCGCGACCGGGGGGCCGCCCGACGCGCTGCAGACGGTCTATCTGTCCGCCAGCCTGTCCGCGATGCAGCACTCCAGCCTGCTGCCTGAGGCCTGGATGGAACGGTTGCGCATCGTTTATCTGTTCGACCTTCCGGCCAACCGCGAGCGCCACCTGGCACGCATGAACGCATGGCTGCGCGTCAAGCAGGTTCCGCTGGCGGACGCGCGCACGCAGGCCAATGCCTATTTCGCTGCCACGGTGGCCGGGGATGCAGTGTCGCAACTGGGAGAAAACTTTTCACGCGACTATTTCATCGAGCGCATCGAGCAGATGGCCGGCTCTTCACTGTTCCCCTCCATTTACCCGCGCCTGAGCCTGGGGCCGGGTCAGCGGTTCGCATCCAGGGGCGGCTACATCCTCGGCTTCCCGCAGAAATCGGCAGGCATGCCGGTGCCCATCAGCGATTGGCTGGTCCCATGAATGCCGTCCCAGGACTGGATGACATGCGCTAGAGTGGGAACACCGCCAATGCGTCCGTATGAGGACTACCGCTGCAGCTGTTTTTGTCGGAACATCTCTTTGGTGTGACGTGTATCAAAATATGGAAGAACCCAAGAGGAACCGCCAATGACCATCGACTGGAACCACTTCACGCCCTGGGCCTCGCTGGCCGGAGGCGTTGTGCTGGGGCTGGCCGTGGCGCTGTTCATCCTGCTCAACGGGCGCGTGCTGGGCGTCAGCGGCATCCTGGGGGGCCTTGCCAGGCCGCGCAAGGGCGACCTGGGCTGGCGGGTCGCCTTCGTGGCTGGGCTGCTGGTTGCGCCGAGCCTGTGGCGGCTGTTCGCTGAAGTCCCCGCGCCGCGCATCGACACCTCCCTGGCCGTGCTGGTGATCGCCGGCTTGCTGGTGGGTTGGGGAACGCGCTATGCCGCGGGCTGCACCAGCGGCCATGGTGTCTGCGGCCTCGCGCGCCTGTCGCGGCGTTCGCTCGCGGCCACGCTCACCTTCATGGCCGCGGGAATCGCCATGGTGTTTCTAGTGCGCCACGTGTTCGCCTGAAGGTGCCGCCATGAACCGATTGATGGAATTCATCGCCGGGCTGCTGTTCGGCGTCGGCCTCATCCTCTCGGGCATGACCGATCCGGGCAAGGTGAAGGGTTTCCTGGATCTGGCCGGGGCCTGGGATCCGTCGCTCGCGCTGGTGATGGGAGGCGCCGTTGGCGTCGGCTTTTTCGCGTTTGCCGTCGCCCGCAAGCGCACCACGAGTTTGCTGGGCGGTGCCATGCGGTTGCCGGCCAGTGACGACATCGACGCACGCGCGCTGGTCGGCAGCCTCGTGTTCGGCGTGGGCTGGGGCCTGGCGGGTTTTTGCCCCGGTCCGGCGGTGGTGGCGACCGGCGCCGGGTACCTGCAAGCCCTGGTGTTCACGGTGGCGATGCTTGCCGGCATGTCGGTGCATGAGCTGAGCGCGCGTCCGGCGCCCGATGGTCTTGTGCGCGAGTAGCCCGCCCCGGTGGGAGGGCCGCCTGCCGGTCGCGCAAGGCGGCAAGCCGGCCGTGCCACTACGATCGGGGCTATGAGCATGACCGCCGCGAACACGCCGCCAGCCGCCAGCCTGCGTCACGACGCGGGCGTGATCGGCCTGGTCGGGCTGGCCCACATGATCAGCCACTACAACCAGTTGCTGCTGGCGCCTCTGTTTCCCTGGCTGAAGGAAGCGTTCCAAGCCACCTACACCGAGCTCGGTTTCCTCATGACACTGTTCTTCGTGGTGTCGTGCGCGGTGCAGGCGGGCTCGGGGTTCCTGGTGGACCGGTATGGGCCGAGGCCGGTCCTGTTCGGCGGCATGGCACTGCTGGCGGCATCGGCTTTCGGCTACGCGCTCAGCCCCGGCTATTGGACGATGGCCTTTTTCGCGGTGCTTGCCGGTGTGGGCAATGGCGTGTTCCATCCGGTGGACTACACATTGCTCAACCACAAGGTCAGTCCGCCGCGGCTGGGTCACGCGTACAGCTTTCATGGCATCACCGGCAGCCTGGGCTGGGCCCTGGCGCCTGCCATGCTGGTGCCGCTGGCGATCGTCCTTTCCTGGCGCACCGCGTTGATGGGTGCGGGCACGTTGGCGCTGATCGTGCTCTTGGTGCTGTGGCTGAACCGCGCCCGCCTGGGGTTGCCGGCCCGTGCGCCTTCCCATGCGGAAACGGCGGCAAGCGAGGGCAACTTCGACTTCCTGCGCATCCCGGCCGTGTGGATGTGCTTTTTCTTTTTCTTTTTCTACGCGGTCGTGCTCAGCGTCATCCAGGCGTTCGCGCCGGAAGCGGCGCGGCAGTTGCACGGCGTGCCGGTGGCCCTGGCCGCGATGTGCCTGACGGTCTACATGGTGTGCAGCGCGGGGGGCATGGTGCTCGGGGGCTTCCTGGCCTCCGATCCGGCGCGTTGCGAACGGGTCGTCGGCATGGGCTTCGGCTTCGCGGCGCTCGTCGCGCTCGTTATCGGGCTGGCTGCCGTCCCGGCACTGGCGGTGCCCGCGCTGTTCGGCGCGATGGGTTTTGCCAGCGGCATCGCCGGGCCTTCACGCGACCTGATCGTGAAGCGCTCCACCCCGGAGAATGCGACCGGCCGGGTGTACGGCATCGTCTATTCCGGCCTGGATATCGGCCAGGCCGTCTCGCCCCTGGTCTTTGGAGCCTTGATGGACCACCAGCAGTACCGGGGCGTCTGGCTCGGGCTGGTGTTCATGCAGGCGGTGCTGATCACCAGCGCGTTCAACGTGCGGCGGGTGCGGCGTACGGCCCTGAGCGCCGCTTGAGACGGGCGCCCGGCGCGAGGCGTTATCCTTGAGGTTATGTACGCGTCCTATTTCGGCCTGAAACACGAGCCGTTTTCGATCGCGCCCGATCCGCGTTACCTGTTCATGAGCGAGCGCCACCGCGAGGCGCTCGCGCACCTGCTGTATGGGGTGGGCGGTGGCGGCGGCTTCGTGCTGCTGTCGGGCGAGATCGGCACCGGCAAGACCACCATCTGCCGGCTGTTCCTGGAGCAGGTCCCGGCCGACTGCAATGTCG
>DATMBW010000426.1:0-3306 GCA_035559095.1 Ramlibacter sp. | reverse complement strand
CCATTTCCTATTCTCGTGCGAGCTGGCGCGCGAGGATGAGGCCGACCTGGTTCTGCGTCCCACCAACCGCTATGCCCACAAGGCCAGCCACGTCGAATCCATGTGCCGGGCGGCGGGCTTCGAGCAGGTGACGATCGAAACCATGACCCTGCGCTACGAGAAGAACGAGCCGGTCGAAGGCTTCCTGGTCATCGCCCGCAAGCCGGGCGCATAAAGCTTCAGGCCAGCAGGTCGCGGACCTGCTGCAGCGCCGACGGATCCTCGATGGTGGTGAGATCGCCGGGATCGCGGCCTTCGCAGACCGCCTGGATCGCCCGGCGCAGCAGCTTGCCGCTGCGGGTCTTGGGCAGGACGGTGACGAAATGCACCCGCGCCGGCCGGGCCACCGCTCCGAGCTGTTCGTCGACCACCTTCATGATGTCGCCTTCGAGCGTGAGCTTGGAGCCGGCGTCGGTCAGCCGGGACGCGTCGCGGGGGACCACGAAAGCCACGGCCACCTGGCCCTTCAACTGATCGGCCACACCGACCACCGCCACTTCGGCCACGTTCGGATGGCTCGAAATGCTCTCCTCGATCTCACGGGTGCCCAGCCGGTGGCCCGCCACGTTGATCACGTCGTCCGTGCGGCCGAGAATGAAGAAGTAGCCGTCCTCATCGCGGATGCCCCAGTCGAACGTGCTGTACACCATCTTGCCGGGCACGGTTTCCCAATAGGTCTTGACGAAGCGCGCGTCGTCCTGCCACACGGTTTGCATGAAGCCCGGCGGGGTGGGTCCCTCGATCACGACCACGCCCTTCTCATTGGCGCCGGTGAGTTCCTCGCCGGTGCTCTCGTGCACCAGCTTGACGTCGAAGCCGTACATGGGCACTCCCGGACTGCCGAACTTGCTGGGCCTGCGCTCGACCCCGTTCGCCAGGGCGAGGATCGGCCAGCCGCTTTCAGTCTGCCAGTAGTTGTCGATGATGGGACGACCCAGGCCTTCGGCAATCCATTGGGCCGTGGGCTGGTCCAGCGGCTCGCCGGCCAGGAACAGCGCCTTGAGGCTGGACAGGTCGTATTTCCTGAGGAAGGCCGGGTCCTGCTTCTTGAGCACGCGCACCGCCGTGGGTGCGCTGAACATGGCGGTGACCTTGTATTTCTCCACCAGGCTCCACCAGATGCCGGCGTCAGGACGGATCGGCAGGCCTTCGTACATGATCGTCGCCATGCCCGCGATCAGTGGCCCGTAGATGATGTAGCTGTGGCCGACCACCCAGCCGATGTCGCTGGTGGAGAAATAGGTTTCTCCTGGCTCGCCCAGGAAGATGTGCTTCATGCTCGCGGCCAGCGCGACGGCGTACCCGCCGACGTCCCGCTGGACGCCCTTGGGCTGACCGGTGGTGCCGCTGGTATAGATGGTGTAGCTGATGTCGGTCGAATCCAGCCAGACGCAATCCACCCGCGTTGCGCTGTGCCGCTTGCCGAGCTCGGCCCAGTCGTGGTCACGCCCGCCGGCGCGTTCCATCGGGGCCAGGCCGCGGTCCACGAGCAGGACGGACTGCGGCTTGTGGCGCGACAGGCGGATCGCCTCGTCCAGCAGCGGCTTGTAAGCCACGACCTTGCCGCCGCGCGAGCCCGCGTCGGCGCTGACGATCACCTTCGGCGACGCGTCCTCGATCCGGGACGCCAGCGACACGGAGGCGAAGCCGCCGAACACCACGGAATGGATGGCGCCGATGCGCGCGCAAGCCAGCATGGCAAATGCCGCCTCGGCGATCATGGGCATGTAGATCAGTACCCGGTCGCCCTTTTGCACGCCCAGGCTCAGCAGGACGGCCGCCGCTCGCTGCACCTCGTCGTGCAATTGGCGGAAGGAGTAAGTCCGCTCGGCGCCCGTTTCGCTCGAGACGTAGATCAGGGCCGGCTGGTCGGGGCGGTCCTTCAGGTGGCGGTCCACCGCGTTGTGGCAGAGATTGGTGATACCGCCGGCGAACCAGCTCGTGAACGGTGGACGGCTGTAGTCGCATATTTTCCGGGGGGGCCGCTGCCATTCGATCAGCCGCGCCTGTTCGGCCCAGAAGGCGTCGCGGTCCTCCAGCGACCGGCGGTAAAACTCTGCATAACTGCTCATGCTGTCTCCTTTGTGACTCGGCCGGCACATTGTGGCCGCCTGGCTTGCGGCAGGCTGACTTGAACGACCGGCCCCAGCCCGGCCGGGGCCATCATTTGATCAGGCTCAAGACTTCCCTGAAGAGCGGGTGTTCGGCCGTGCGCAGCCATTCGAACGCCACCATTTCGGTGGTCACCAGCTCGGCGCCGGCCCCTGCCAGCCGGTCGAAGGCGGCGTCGCGGTTGCGCTCCGTGCGCGAGCCGCAGGCATCCGTCACCACCCAGACGTCGAATTCCTCGTCCAGCAGGTCAAGGGCGGTCTGCATCAGGCAGACGTGGGTTTCGCAGCCGGCCAGCACGACGCTGTTGCGTTCCGGCGCGGGAGCCTCCCGCAGGTGTTTGGGCAGGCTGCGGGCGTTACCGGCCTGCGGCTGCCGGGCCGGCGCGCGCAGCAGTTGCGCCAAGCCATCCGCGCAAGCGCTGAAATGCATCTTCGCCAGCGTCTTGCGGCACAGCGCCCTGATTTCCGGCGGGTTGCCACCCAGGCCGGCGGGATTTTCTTCCGTGCCCCAGGTGGGCACCTGCAGGGCTTGGGCCACGCGGCCCAGCCGCAATGCGTTGCGCAGCACCGCATCGCGTTCGTGGATGAACGGCATCAGGCGCTCCTGGTAGTCCACCAGGACCAGCTGGGACTCATCGGCGGCGAGCAGCATCGGACGGGCGCGTTTCGCTCAGGGTCTGCTGGCGTAGCAATCTGGCTTCCATGCGCCGACTATAAAGCCACTACGTGAGCGGCGGCCTCATCGTCGGCCCCGACGAACTTGCAACGCGCGGTCACGCGCAACCGCAGCCCGGCAAGTGCTGCGACATGGGCTAAAGCGCGCCGGGGCAGTCCGTGATGTGGACCTGCCCGCCTCCAGAAAGCGTTTGGCCTGATGCCTACAGCGACAACAGGCGCTGGAAGAACGAGCGGTAGCGGCGCAACGCCATTCGCAGGTTCTCGGTAGAGGCGCTGTCGGACTGCTCTAACTGGCTCTCGAGCCGGGCACGCTCGCCGGCAAAGGTTTCGGCCAGGCTCTTCATCACCTGGGCCACGAGCTCGTCCGCCTGGCGGACAGCTTGCCCGGGATCATCGACAAAGCCGATCTGAACCGTGTCCCAGCGCGAGCGGAAACCTCCCGCCACCTCGGACGTGAACAACGGGGCCAGTTGCTCTT
>DATMBW010000425.1:0-4581 GCA_035559095.1 Ramlibacter sp. | reverse complement strand
GACGGCACCACCACCGCCACCGTGCTGGCCCAGGCCATCGTGCGCGAAGGCATGAAGTACGTGGCCGCCGGCATGAACCCGATGGACCTGAAGCGCGGCATCGACAAGGCCGTGGTGGCCCTGGTCGAGCAGCTGAAGAAGGCCTCCAAGGCCACCACGACATCCAAGGAAATCGCGCAAGTCGGCTCGATCTCGGCCAACAGTGACGAGACCATCGGCAAGATCATCGCCGACGCGATGGACAAGGTCGGCAAGGAAGGCGTCATCACCGTCGAAGACGGCAAGTCGCTGGAAAGCGAACTCGAAGTCGTCGAGGGCATGCAGTTCGACCGCGGTTACCTGTCGCCTTACTTCATCAACAACCCCGACAAGCAGGCCGCGTTGCTCGACAACCCGTTCGTGCTGCTGTACGACAAGAAGATCAGCAACATCCGCGACCTGCTGCCGATCCTGGAGCAAGTGGCCAAGGCCGGCCGCCCGCTGCTGGTGATCGCCGAGGAAGTCGAAGGCGAAGCGCTGGCGACCCTGGTGGTCAACACGCTGCGCGGCATCCTGAAGGTCGTGGCTGTCAAGGCGCCGGGCTTCGGCGACCGCCGCAAGGCCATGCTGGAAGACATCGCCATCCTCACGGGCGGCAAGGTCATCGCTGAAGAAGTGGGCCTGACGCTCGAGAAGGTGACCCTGGCCGACCTGGGCCAGGCCAAGCGCATCGAAGTCGCCAAGGAAAACACCACCATCATCGACGGGTCGGGCGCCGCCGGCGACATCGAAGCGCGCGTCAAGCAGATCCGCGTGCAGATCGAGGAAGCCACCAGCGACTACGACCGCGAGAAGCTGCAAGAGCGCGTGGCCAAGCTGGCCGGCGGCGTGGCCGTGATCAAGGTCGGTGCCGCGACCGAAGTCGGGATGAAGGAAAAGAAGGCGCGCGTGGAAGACGCGCTGCACGCCACCCGCGCTGCGGTCGAGGAAGGCATCGTGGCCGGCGGTGGCGTCGCATTCCTGCGCGCCAGGCAAGCGCTCGGCGAACTCAAGGCCGACAACGCGGACCAGGACGCCGGCGTCAAGCTGGTGCTCAAGGCGATCGAGTCGCCGCTGCGCGAGATCGTCGCCAATGCCGGCGGCGAGCCGAGCGTGGTGGTCAATGCCGTGCTCAACGGCAAGGGCAACTTCGGCTTCAACGCGGCCAACGACACCTATGGCGACATGATCGAGATGGGTATCCTGGATCCGACCAAGGTGACCCGCACGGCGCTGCAAAACGCCGCCTCGGTGGCATCGCTGATGCTCACGACCGAAGCCATGGTCGCCGAAGCGCCGAAGGACGAGCCCGCGGGCGGCGGCATGCCCGGCGGCATGGGTGGAATGGGCGGCATGGGCGGCATGGACATGTAATCCGCCTTCACTGCAAAAACGCTACGCGTTTCTGCAGTGGTTTAGCCAGATAAAAAACCGGGGCAAAGCCCCGGTTTTTTATTGGGCGGCGTGCTGCATGTTATTTCGCACGCCAAGACAACAAGCAAGCGCCCGGGCCGGGAGGCACACCGCTCTTACTGCTGGCCGGGGCCGGGCATCACGGTGGGGGAATCCGGGGTCACTTCGGGGTTGCCGTAGGCATTCGCGCCGGCGCTGGGCTGCACGAACCAGTACAACAGGACGAGGAAACCCAGGATGGGGATCAGGCCCAGCAGCAGGAACCAGGCGCTCTTGCCGATATCGTGCAGGCGCCGCGCACCCACGGCCAGTCCCGGCAGCAGCAGCCCCAGCGCTGCGATCCCATTCAGGATGTCGCTCATCATGCCGGTGACGATCATCACGATGATCTGGAACAGGAAAAACCACCAGAATTCCGGCCGGCCTGCGCGTCCCGAAAAATCGACGTACTTGCGCAGGCAGGCGGCAACGGCTTGGCTGAAGTTCATGAACTATTCTCCTCGCGGGTCCCGGGCAAATGCCCGCGTCATGATATGCGTTCGGCCGCCGCAGCGCCAGCCTCAGGCGCGACGGCCAAGCCGCCGCAGCAGGCCGGCGGTGGAGGCATCGAGTTCAGACGCGTCGCCGCTGGCCAGGCGTCTGGCGATGTCCAGCGCAAGGACTTTGCCAAGCTCCACGCCCCATTGATCGAAGCTGTTGATGCCCCACAGCGAGCCGCTGACGAAGACGCGGTGCTCATGCAAGGCCAGCAGCGCGCCAAGGCTGGCCGGATCCAGGCGCTCCAGCAGGATGAACGTGCTGGGGCGATTGCCCGGAAAGTCCCGGTGCCCGCCGGCGTCCGCCCTGCCCTGCATCAGCGCCTGGGCCTGCGCCAGGGCGTTGGCCAGCAGCAATTGGTGGTGGCCGCCCAGGGCATGGGCCGGCGTCGCGACAGCGATGAACTCCACCGGAACCACGTCCGTGCCCTGGTGCAGCATCTGGAAATAGGCGTGCTGGCCATTGGTGCCCGGCTCGCCCCACAGCACGGGCGCCGAAGCGTGGGGCAAGGGGCTGCCTTCAGCGTCGACCCGCTTGCCGTTGCTCTCCATTTCCAGCTGTTGCAGGTAAGCCGGTAGCCGGCGCAGCGCACTGTGATAGGGCGCGATGCTGCGGCTGGAAAAGCCCTGGAAATTGCGGTTCCAGACATCGAGCAGGCCCAGCCTGGCCGGCAGGTTGCGCTCCAGGGGCGCGCTGGAAAAGTGCCGGTCCATCTCATGCGCACCGGCAAGCAATTCGCGAAATCCCGCGGCGCCGATGGCGATGGCGATCGGCAGCCCGATCGAAGACCACATGGAATAACGCCCGCCCACCCAGTCCCAGAAGCCGAAGGTGGTCGCGATGCCGAACTCGCGTGCGGCCGCCACGTTGGTGGTCAGCGCGGCGAAGTGGCGCGCGACGTCGCGGCCACCTGCGGCTTCGAACCAGGCCCGCGCCGAACGCGCGTTGGTCATGGTTTCGATCGTCGTGAAGGTCTTGGACGCCACCAGGAAGAGCGTGCTGTCCGGCCGGACCTTGCGCAACACGGCGGCGAGTTCGTGGCCGTCGATGTTGGACACGAAATGAAAGCGCTTGCCCGGCAGCACCAAGGCGTCCAGCGCCGCGACCGCCATCTGCGGCCCCAGGTCGGAGCCCCCGATGCCGATATTCACCACGTCGGTGATCGCATCGTCGCCGCGCACCTGCTCGGCATAGGCCAGCATCGCGTCCAGCGTGGCGTGCACCTGGCCCGCCTCCGGGTCGCTGCTCGCGCCGGCGGGCGCGCGCAACAGCCAGTGCTTGACGGCGCGCTGCTCGGTGTTGTTGATTGCCTTGCCGGCGAACATGGCGTCCCGGTGGTATTCGAGACCGCACTCGCGCGCCAGCTCCAGCAGCAGCGCCTCGGCCTGCGTGTCGATCAGGTTCTTCGACAGGTCGGCAAACACATGGGGGGCCTCCTGGCTGAACGCTTCGAATCGGCCCGGATCGCGCCGGAATGCGTCGCGCAAGTCGAACGCGCGGCCGATCGCTTCGAAGTGCTCGTGCAGCGCCGCCCAGGCTGCCGTCTGGGTGCAGCGCGGCCGAGCGTGTCCGGTAATCATGCTTCGGGCCGCCCGCACCGGATGCCCGGGTTGCGGCGCCTCGGTTGCAAATCGCGGATTCGCTCGACGGGTTCGCTTTTCTTCACCTGCTTCATGGCCGCATTATCGGCGGCGCCGCAAGCGATGCGATGCGGCCCGCGCAGCGCGGCCGGCGGCCATGGCACGCTGATGCGGCGCGAGCGCGGCGACGTAACTTGATTACAGCTCAGGCACGGCTGCGCGGACCGCCTACTCGGCCGGAAATCGACAGCCACGCGGGCACCACCGTCGCCGATTTCGCGGGAACTGCTCACCCGCAGCTTGAAACCAAGTTACATTCATTTATCGCCTCCTATTCCGTTTGATGAGCTTCGATCTCGTCCTGTTCGGCGGCACCGGCGACTTGGCCTGGCGCAAGCTGATGCCCGCTTTGTTCCAGGCATTCCGCCATGGCAGCCTGCCAGAAGGCGGCCGCATCATCGGCATCGCGCGCGACGACCTGAGCGACGAGCAGTACCGCACACTGATCCAGTCCCGCTCGGGTCAGGTCGAACTCGACAAGCGGCCCGGACCCGGGGAGTTCGCGCGCTTTGCGGCTCTGCTGCACTTCCTGCGCATGGACCTGTCGCACCCGCCGGACTACCAGCGCCTGGCAACGTGCCTGCGCGAGCGGCGCGCTGATACGGTGGTGATGTACCTGGCCACGGCGCCGTCCCTCTTCACGACCGTCTGCGAGCAGCTGGCCGCGGCCGGCCTGAACTCGCCCGATACCCGTGTCGTGCTGGAGAAGCCGCTCGGTCATGACCTGGCCTCGAATCGCGCGATCAACGCCGCCGTGCGCCGAGTTCTCGGCGAGAAGCAGGTCTTCCGGATCGACCACTATCTGGGCAAGCCGTCGGTGCAGAACCTGCTCGCGCTGCGTTTCGGCAACGCCCTGTTCGAGCCGCTGTGGCGGCGCGAGACCATCGCCAACATCCAGATCACGATTGCCGAAGACCTGGGCGTTGAAAAGCGCGGCGCTTTCTACGACAGCACCGGCGCCCTGCGCGACATG
>DATMBW010000424.1:0-4434 GCA_035559095.1 Ramlibacter sp. | reverse complement strand
CGGGCCGCGCACCGGACAACGTGGTGTACTTGCCCATGGTCGGACGCAAGTTCTTCTTCTGGACCGTGTTGCTCGACGCGGCCACCGCCGATGTATTGGGCTTCATGCCATTGGATACGTTTTGAGCTCCATCCAACTTTCCTCGGTCGCCGGCGGCGCGGCGCGGCGCTTCATCGCGGCGCTGCTGGCCTTGGCCTGCCTGTTGCCGTGGCCGGCAAGCGCCCAACTGCCGACCCTGGGCGACACCAGCGAGATGAACGCGAGCACCGAACGCAAGCTCGGCGAGCGGATCGCGCGCGAGCTGTACCGCGACCCGGATTACATCGACGACCCGGTGCTGGACGAGTACGTGCAGGAGATCTGGAAGCGGCTGCTGGCCGCGGCGCGCGCGCGCGGCGAGCTTACCGCAGAGCTCGATGACCGTTTCGCCTGGCAGGTGCTGCTGGGCAAGGACCGCAGCATCAACGCTTTTGCCCTGCCGGGCGGCTGGCTGGGCCTGCACCTGGGCCTGATCAGCACGACGGCGACCCGGGATGAACTGGCGTCCGTGCTGGCGCACGAGCTCAGCCACGTGACGCAGCGGCATATCTCGCGGCTGATGACGCAGCAGAACCGGCAGACCCCCTGGATCATCGGGGCCATGATCCTGGGCGCCCTGGCCGCCAGCAAGAGCCCGGACGCCGCCAATGCCATGGTGGCCGGCGGGCAGGCGCTGGCAATCCAGAACCAGCTCAATTTTTCCCGCGACATGGAGCGCGAGGCCGACCGCATCGGCTTTGGCGTCATGACCCAGGCCGGCTTCGAGCCGCAGGGCTTCGTCACCATGTTCGACAAGCTGCAGCAGGCCGCACGGCTGAACGACAACGGCAACTTCCCTTACCTGCGCACCCATCCGATGAACACCGAGCGCATTGCCGACATGCAGGCGCGCCAGCAGCTGATGCCCCGCCCCGCGGCCACCGCCGCGCCGGACCTGGTCCACGCGATGATGGCCGGCCGCGCCCGGGTCCTGTCCAATCCTGGCGTCGACGCGCTGCGCAGCTACCTCACAGAAGCCGATGCGGCGCAGGCCGGTGCCGGCCGCGCACGGCAGGCCGGCACGCTCTACGCGGCGGCATTGGCCAGTGCCAAGCTGCGCGATGCGCCGGCAGCGATCCGGCTGGCCGGCAAGCTGGGCAGCCTGACCGCCGACGACGCGCGGGCCTCGCGACTGGCGGACCTGCTGGCGGCCGAGGTCGCGTTGCAGGCCGGCGATTCCACGCGCGCCGCAGCCTTGGCCGGCGCTGCCGGCCGTCCCGAAATCATCCTGTCTTCGCAGGCCGGCTTGTCAGGCCGCCGGGCGGGGGATACGGCACAGCGGTTGCAGACCTGGGTCGCGCTTCACCCGCGCGACGCCCAGGCCTGGCAGCTGCTGGCGTCGGCCTACGCGGCGCAGGGCCAGAGCCTGCGGTCGATCCGCGCGGATGCCGAGGCCCATGTGGCGCACCTGGACTACCAGGCCGGCATGGACCGCTTCAAGGCGGCGCAGGAAATGGCGCGCAAGGCCGGCGCGGGCGGCGCCGACCATGTCGAAGCCTCGATCATCGACACCCGCTCGCGGCAGGTGGAGTCACTTCTTCGCGAACAGGCCCTCGAGCGCTGATTCGATGACCACGCCCATCACCGAGTAGAGCAGCGAGCCGATCAGCGCGGCGACGAAGCCGCGCACATGGAAGCCGTCCAGCACCCCGGCGGCGGCCCAGAACATGAGCGCGTTGATGATGAAAAGGAACAGCCCCAAGGTGACCACCGTCACCGGAAACGTGAGGACCACCAGCACCGGCCGCACCACGCTGTTGAGCAGCCCGATCACGAACGCGGCGATCAGCGCGGCGGTGAAGGTCCTGACCTCGACGCCGCTGTACAGGTAGGCCACGAACAGCAGCGCGGCGGCGCTGAGCAGCCATTTGGCAAGGAGCTTGAGCATGGGGGCCAAGGATACACCGGCCCCGTCGAGCATCTACTCCGCTGCCAGCACCAGCAGGGCGCCCATGCCGGCCACGGCGCCCGGCACTTCCCAGCGCCCGTCCTTGGCCGCCGGCTGGTCCGCCGTGACCGGCTGCAGGTCCTGGCCGAACTTGGGCCGGCGCGCGTCGAGCACCCGCGAGGCGCCGTGCTCGGCGATCAGCTTGCGCGTGAGCTGCGGCAACGGCCCCTTCGCCAGCATTGTCGTGACCTGATCGCCGCGGGCCCGCAGCTGCGGCTCGACCTGGGCAAAAACCTTCTCGGCCCACTTGGCGCGCCAGTTCTCCCGCGCGCTGTGGCTGACCCATTTGCTGATGCGCTTGGTCAGGCGCGGCGCACAGGCCACAAGGACCCAATGCGTGGCGCTGGCGGCGGCAGGCGGCCGGCCGCTTCGCATGGGGGCGAGTTGTTGCTGTGCGTACGAAGCATCGTCCAGGTACACGATGATTTTCTCCATGGAGGTCTCCTTTGGCGTTGTGATGAAACGTGAAAGCTTCTGTCAGACAGCGTGTCCGCCGTCGTTGTCGTGGCCGGCATGGTGGTGGCGCGTGGCCCACCACCCCGCTGTCAGGACGCCGGCCACGGCCGTGATGTAGGTTGCCCAGCGCGCGGCCGAGGCGTCGAAAATCCCCTCCAGCAGCGGTTCGTCGACGATCATCCTGGCAGCCGTGAAGGCCAGCACCGCCGCGCCGGCGTTGATGACAATCGGGAAGCGCTCGACCAGCTTCAACACCATCGTGCTGCCGAACACGACGATCGGCACGCTGACGAGCAGGCCGATGATCACGAGGTCGAACGCGCCGTGGGCCGCGCCGGCGACGCCCAGCACGTTGTCGATGCCCATCAGCGCGTCGGCCACGACGATGGTTTTCATGGCGCCCCAGAACGTGCTTGCCAAGGGGCCATGGTCGGCGCGGTCATCGCCGGCCAGCAGCCGGTAGGCGATCCAGACCAGGCCCAGGCCTCCGACCAGCATGAGCCCGGGAATCCTGAGCAGCCATACCACGCCCACCGTCATCGCCGAGCGGACCACGATGGCTCCCACCGTGCCCCAGATGATGGCTTTTCTTTGCAGGTGTTGTGGCAGGTTGCGCGCCGCCAGCGCGATCACGACCGCGTTATCGCCGGCCAGGACGAGGTCGATCAGAATGATGGCCAGCAGCGCCGTCCACCAGGCGGTAGAAAACAAATCCATGACAAAGCTCCGAGTTGCATCGATCAACAACCCGAAACAGAAACGGTCAATGGATTCGCGATCACCGCTGATCACGAGCGTGCTTCGACCGAACCTGGTTCAGGTTCCAATCGAAGGTCTGGCTCGGCATGGTGTCATGCGATATGTGCCCAGCAGGCCGGAAGTTTGAACTTCGTAATGACGACCTGCCGATACTTGATGCCGGCGATGCCCCGTTGCCGGGACACCTCCCCTACCGACTTCAAGTGGGAGCTACTCCCCTTCGTGGGCCTATTAGAGCACACTGTGGCACTTTTGCGGAAAGCGGGGCACTATCCTGCCTGTCTTGCGCCTTGTTACATGGCTGGAATTCACATCACCGACATCGAGGCCGCCATCAACTTCTGGCGCGACAGGAAGCCCTCGCCCGACGGGGTGATGCTCGCGCCCGAGCTGCGCGCGCTGGCCGAGGTTTATGCGCTCATGGTCTTCGATCGCAAGGATGAGTCCGATGAGCAGTGCCTGCCCGCGCGCGCTTACGCCGCCTGGAAGGCCTGGTACGACACGACGCCCGACACGCCGTGCATCGCCATCTGCTCGACCAGCCAGGGCGACGCGAGCTGCAAGGGGTGCGGGCGCACGTTCGACGAGGTGCAGCGCTGGCCGGCGATGACACCCGCGCAAAAGCGGCAGGTGTGGCGCCGCATCACGCTGCAAAGCGACGCCTGGCGATTCAACCGGTATTCCGAGCGCGCCGCCGAGCGGGCGCCCGGGCCCGCCGGAAGCTGAAGAGGGCCTTCATGCTGCGGCTGGTGAAGGCACCCAACATCGCAATCGCCGCGCTCTGGGTCGATGCGTTGCGGCAGGCCGGCATCGCGGCGTCCATGCAGCGCTACTACCTGGGCGCCGCCGCGGGAGAGCTGCCGCCGGACCAGTGCCTGCCGGAAGTGTGGTTGATGCACGATCACCAGGAAACCGAGGCCCGCGCCTTCCTGGCCGAACTGCTGCATGTGCCGCAGCGGCGCTGGTTGTGCCCGTGTGGCGAAATGGTGGAGGGCGGCTTCGAGCAGTGCTGGAGCTGCGGGCGGCTCATGCCGCGCTGAAACCCGCTCCTATGGCCGGCCGTAGCTGTCGTCGAAACGCACGATGTCGTCTTCGCCCAGATAGCCGCCGGACTGCACTTCGATGATCTCCAACGCCACCTTGCCCGGGTTGGCCAGACGGTGCTTCTGGCCCATGGGGATGTAGGTGCTCTC
>DATMBW010000423.1:0-3470 GCA_035559095.1 Ramlibacter sp. | reverse complement strand
GTCGCGCAGCTACCTGGCGATCTACGACGACTTCGGCCTGATGCGCGAGCGCGCCGTCTACGCCCACTGCATCCATCTGGACGACGAAGACCGTGCACTGATGCGCGCCAGCGGCGCCGCCGCGGCCGTGTGCCCGACCAGCAACCTGTTCCTGGGCAGCGGTTTTTTCGACTACGAGGGCGCCCAGCGCGCCGGCTTCAAGTACGGCCTGGCCAGCGACGTGGGCGGCGGCACCAGCTTCAGCCCGTTCCACAGCATGCTGGCCGCCTACTACGTCGGCCGCGAAGGCCGCAGCAAGGCCGGGCTGTTGCTGTCGCCGCAGCACCTGTGGTGGCAGCACACCGCCGGCGCCGCGCGGGCCTTGGGCCTCGAGGGCCTGATCGGCAACCTGCAGCCCGGCTGCGAGGCCGACTTCGTGGTGCTCGACCCGGCCGCCACGCCGCTGCTGGCGCGCAGGACCGGCCAGGCCGCGAGCCTGGACGAACTGCTGTTCGCGCTGATCGTGCTGGGCGACGACCGGGTGATCGAGAGGGTGCAGATCGCTTAGCCTGACCTGTCATCCCGGGCTTGACCCGGGATCCATGCGGTCGCACGCTTGGATGCCGGATCGAGTCCGGCATGACAAGTCCGCCGCTTCTCTAGAATACGGACCATGGAGAACGCCCAATGACCATCAAGAGCGACAAATGGATCCGCCGCATGTCCGAGCAGCACGGCATGATCGAGCCCTTCGAGCCCGGCCAGATCCGCGAGCGGGAGGGCCACAAGATCATCAGCTACGGCACCAGCAGCTATGGCTACGACATCCGCTGCGCGCCGGAATTCAAGGTCTTCACCAACATCCACAGCACGGTGGTCGACCCGAAGAACTTCGACGAGAAGAGCTTCGTCGATTTCCATAGCGACTGCTGCATCATCCCGCCCAACAGCTTCGCGCTGGCGCGCACGCTGGAATATTTCCGCATTCCGCGCAACGTGCTGACGATCTGCCTGGGCAAGAGCACCTACGCGCGCTGCGGCATCATCGTCAACGTGACGCCGTTCGAGCCCGAGTGGGAAGGCTATGTGACGCTGGAGTTCTCCAACACCACCCCGCTGCCGGCCAAGATCTACGCCGGCGAGGGCTGCGCGCAAGTGCTGTTCTTCGAGAGCGACGAGGTGTGCGAGACCAGCTACAAGGACCGCGGCGGCAAGTACCAGGGCCAGCAGGGCGTGACGCTGCCCAAGGCGTGATCCCCTTCGCGCCCTTCGCGTGCGGGAGTTCCTCCCCGACCGATTTTGTCCTACGGCATCAAGCGCAATAGACGCCGTTGCGGCCGAGCTCTCCTACCGGCACTTCCCGGGCGGCTCACAAGCCGTGTCCGATTCCCTGCGGCCCCGGCGGGCCCGCATCCGACAAAAACGCGGTATGCGCACCGACTGACGCGGCGCGGTTGCGCGCCTACTATGGGATCAAGACCAAAAGGAAGTGCAGCCATGAACAATGCCGTTGCCGCTGTCAAGTTCCCGTGGAGCGATCCGAGCCTCAAGTCGCTGGACGCTTCGGATGAGTTCGACGCCTTGCCGGACACGACGAGCTACTGTCCCACCCGGCTGCTGGCGGCATTCGCGCTCCTCATGGCCGGGCACGGCCGCTGCATCAGCTCGGCCATGATGCTCGGCGACCGCGGATACGCCATGTGGCAGCTGGCCCGCGCGCACACCCTGGACGACCGCGAACTGCGCGAGGTCGCGGCCCGGCTGTTCGGCTATTTCGACGACATCCGCGCGCCGGTGCCCGCCGGCCTGCGCGCCTGAACTGGGTCGTGCCGGGTTTGAGGAGCCTGCCCCGAACTCGGACTTGTCATTGCGGGCTTGACCCGCAATCCAAGAAGTCATGGATGCCCCCGGATCAGGTCCGGGGCAGGCTCGTCAAGCCCGGCATGACAAGCCTACAGCTCCGCCCCCTCCACCAAAAAGCGCACCCGCCGCACCCCCTGCCATTCATCGGCATCCAGCCGGAAGGCCAGCTTCACGCGGGCCGGCAGCGGCTCGGTGTGGCCGAACCATATCGCGTCCACCGGCTGGCCCTGGTGCCGCAGCTTGAGCTGCAGGTGCTTTTCGCCCACCAGCCGCTGCGAAATGACTTCCACCTCTTCGCTGAACACCGGCGGCGCGAAGCCCTGGCCCCACACTTCCCGGTGCAAGGTGTCCACCAGTTCCGCGCGGCGGTACTGGGGCGCCAGCGGCCCGTCGGTGTCCAGCCGGCGCAGCAGCGTGGGCGCGTCCAGCCACTCCTGGCTCACCTCGATCAGCGCCTGCTCGAACACGTCGAGCTGGTCATGCGCTATGGTGCATCCCGCGGCCATGGCATGGCCGCCGAAACGCAGCAGCACGCCCGGATGGCGCTTGGCCATCAGGTCCAGGGCGTCACGCAGGTGAAATCCGGGGATCGACCGTCCTGATCCCTTGAGCTCATGCTCGCGTCCGGGCGCCAGGCTGGCCGCGAACACGAACGTGGGCCGGTGCACCTTGTCCTTCAAGCGCGAGGCCACGATGCCCACCACCCCTTCGTGGAAGTCGGGGTCGAACACGCAGATCGCGGCGGGCGGCTCCTCGCTCTCGTCGAACAGCGTCTCCAGGATCTGCATCGCCTGCGCGCGCATGTCGCCTTCGATATCGCGGCGCTCGCGGTTGATGGTGTCCAGCGCGCGCGCCAGTTCGTCGCCGCGCGCCGCGTCGTCCGTCAGCAGGCACTCGATCCCGATCGTCATGTCGGCCAGCCGGCCCGCCGCGTTGATGCGCGGGCCGAGGGCGAAGCCGAAGTCGAACGTGGTGGCGGCCTGCGGGTTGCGCGCCGCCGCCCTGAACAGGCTGGCCAACCCGCAGGGCAGGGCGCCGTTGCGGATGCGCTTGAGGCCCTGGGCCACCAGGCGCCTGTTGTTGGCGTCGAGCTTGACCACGTCGGCCACCGTGCCCAGCGCCACCAGCGGCAGCAACCCGTCGAGCTTGGGCTGCGACTGGTTATCGAAGACGCCGCGTTGGCGCAGCTCGGAGCGCAGAGCCAGCAGCACGTAGAACATCACGCCGACACCGGCGATCGCCTTGCTCTCGAAGCCGCAGCCCGGCTGGTTGGGGTTGACGATCACGGCCGCGTCGGGCAACTGCGGGCCGGGCAAGTGATGGTCGGTGATCAGCACCTGCACGCCCAGCGCGTTGGCCGCCGCGACACCTTCGACGCTGGCAATGCCGTTGTCCACCGTGACCAGCACATCCGCGCCGCGCTCGCGCACGCGTTGCGCGATAGCCGGCGTGAGTCCGTAGCCGTCGCTCACGCGGTCGGGCACGAGGTAGTCGAGCTGGCGCGCGCCGAGCAGGCGCAGGCCCCGCACCGCTACCGCGCAGGCTGTCGCGCCGTCGCAGTCGTAGTCGGCAACGATGCACAACTTGCGGTCCGCGGCGATGCTGTCGGCCAGCAGCACGGCCGCTTC
>DATMBW010000422.1:0-11524 GCA_035559095.1 Ramlibacter sp. | reverse complement strand
TCTTCCTCCGGATTGCTGATGAACGCGGTTTCGACCAGCACGCTCGGGATGTCGGGCGCCTTGAGCACGGCAAAGCCGGCCTGCTCGACGTGGCCCTTGTGCAGGCGGCCGACATTGCCGATCTCGCCCAGCAATGCACTCCCGAGCTTGAGGCTGTCGTTGATCTGCGCGGTGGTGCTCATGTCCAGCAGTGCGTGCGCCACGTGGGTGTCCTGCATCTTGACGTTGACGCCGCCGATCAGGTCGGCCCTGTTTTCCTTGTCGGCGATCCATCGGGCGGCTGTGCTCGAAGCGCCGCCCCGGCTGAGCGCGAAGACGCTCGCGCCGCGGGCCCTTGGCGTGAGAAAGGCGTCGGCGTGCAGGCTCACGAACAGGTCGGCCTGCACGCGGCGCGACTTCTGCACGCGCACGTGCAACGGCACGAAGAAGTCGGCGTCGCGCGTCAGGAACGCGCGCATCGGGTTGCCGTTGATCACGGTCGCGTTGATGCGATCGCGCAGGCGGTGCGCGATCCGCAGCACCACGTCCTTTTCGCGCGTGCCGCCGGGGCCCACCGCGCCGGGGTCTTCGCCGCCGTGGCCGGGGTCCAGCGCGATGATGATCAATCGGTCCGTCTTCTGGGGTGTGGCCCGCGGCGCCGCTTCGGCGCTGTCGATGGCGCCCGGCCTCCTGCCTTGCAGCTTCTCGGCGATCAGTTCGCCCAGCGGGTCGCTGGCCGGCGTCGGCGGGGCCACCGGCTGGTCCCGCAGGCGCTCGGCGATCAGCGCTTCGAGCGGGTCCACGGACTTGAGCGGGTAGAAGTCGAATACCAGCCGGTGCTGGTAAGCCGCCACCGGCGTGAGCGTGAACACCTGCGGCACGGAGGGCTGCTTCAGGTCCACGACCAGACGCACCACGCCCGGCGCATGCTGGCCGACCCGTATGTCCTCGATGAACGGATCGTCGGCATTGACCTTGCCGACCAGCTCGCGCAGTTGTGCGTTCAGGTCGATGCCCGTGATGTCCACCACCAGGCGCGGCGGATTGGCCATCACGATCTGGGTGGAGCTGAGCTGCCGGTCCGATTCGATCGTGACGCGCGAATATTCCGGCGCCGGCCATACGCGCACCGCGACAATGACTGCGCCGCGTGCGATCTGCGGGCCGCCCAGCAAAAGCACGAGCGAGCCACGGCGCAGCAGGTCCCGGCGTTTCATTCAATGACCGCCCAGCCGCCCGAAGGGCATGAAGGGACCCCTGGCGGGGGCGGGGGCCGTCATTCCAGCAACTCCTCGCCCAACGGCGTCTGGGCCAGCAGCGTGACGTTGCGCGACTCGTCGGGGCGCGACTCGATGCGCACCACCAGGTCGGCCCGCGGCAGCAACTCCCGCGCTTTCTCGGGCCACTCCACCAGCTTCAGCCCCGGGCCGGCGAAGATGTCGCGAAAGCCGGCGTCCTCCCACTCGCGCGGATCGTTGAAGCGGAAGAAGTCGAAATGCCAGATCTGCAGCCGCCCGTCCTGAGCTTGCCGAAGGGGCGCCTCGTGCGGTTCGACCACGGTGTAGGTGGGGCTTTTGACGCGCCCCTGGACCCCGAGGGCGCGCAGCAGGTGGCGCGCCAGCGTGGTCTTGCCCGTGCCGAGGTCGCCCTGCAGCTCGAGGTACGCCTCGCCGATCGCCGGATGGCCGGCCAGCTGCGCCGCGAACGCGCGGGTGTCGTCCTCGGTGCGCCACACCAGGGCGCGCATCCTGGTTCCTACAATGGGCGGGTGACGTTCAACAGTGGTCAGATCGACGGTCCTCATCTGGTGGGGCTAATCCGGGAATGGGCCCTCGAGATGGGATTTTCCCAAATTGGCGTTGCCGGTGTGGACCTTTCGTCCGCGGAAGCCGGCTTGCTGGCGTGGCTTTCCAACGGCTTTCACGGCGAAATGGCCTACATGCAGACCCATGGCCTGAAAAGAGCCCGGCCGGCTGAACTTGTGCCCGGCACGGCCAGCGTCATCACCGTACGCATGGACTACCTGCCGGCCGCGACGCCCGAAGGCTGGCAGACGGTCGAGTTCGCCCGGCTGCGCCGGCCGCGCGAAGGCGTGGTGTCGATGTACGCGCGCGGCCGCGACTACCACAAGGTGCTGCGCTCGCGGCTGCAAAGGCTCAGCGACCGGATCGCCGGGCAGGTGGGCCCTTTCGGCCATCGCGTGTTCACCGATTCGGCGCCCGTACTGGAAGCCGAGCTGGCGGCGCGCAGCGGCCAGGGCTGGCGCGGCAAGCACACGCTGGTGCTCCACCGCGAAGCCGGTTCAATGTTTTTCCTGGGCGAAATCTTCGTGGACATGGCGCTGCCGCCGAGCGCGCCGGCACGCGGCCACTGCGGCACGTGCAGCGCATGCATCGAAATATGTCCCACGCGGGCGATCGTGGCACCGTACCGGCTCGATGCCCGGCGCTGCATCTCCTACCTCACGATCGAGCACGCTGGCCCCATCCCCGTGGAGCTGCGGCCCTTGATCGGCAACCGCATCTACGGCTGCGATGATTGCCAGCTGGTCTGCCCATGGAACAAGTTCGCGCGGCGCAACGCGTTGCCGGACTTCGACGAGCGCGGCGATCTGACGGGCCGCCGGCTGGCGGAGCTGTTCGCCTGGAGCGAAGAAGAATTCCTGCGGCACACCGAGGGCAGCCCGATCCGGCGCATCGGGCATGTGCGCTGGCTGCGCAACATTGCCGTGGCGATCGGCAATGCGCTGCGGGCCAGGGACGATGCGCAGCTGCGCGCGGCCCTGCAGTCGCGCGCCGGCCATCCCGACCCGCTCGTGCGCGAGCATGTGGCCTGGGCCCTGGCGCAGCAGGCGCTACCGCAGCACGCCTAGCGCGAAGGGCAGGCTCAGCAAGGCCAGCAGCGTGGACAGCGTGACCAGTCCGGCCACGTAGGCGCCGTTGTAGCCCATGCGCGCGGCCAGCACGTAGGCGCTGGAAGCGGTCGGAAGCGCGGAAAACGCCAGCAGCACGGCCGTCTGGGCGCCGTCCAGGCGCAGCAGGCGCGCCAGGACCATCGCCAGCAGGGGCGCGATGCAATGGCGGATGCCCAGCACGCCGATGGTGAGCGTCTTGGCGCGGGCCAGCGCGCCGAACTGCATGCCGGCGCCCGCGGCCATCAGTCCAAGGGCCAGCGAAGCGGCGCCGATGCGGGTCACGGCCGGCTCGAGCCAGGGCGGAATCGCAAAACCCATCAGGTTCGCCGCCAGGCCCGACAAGGTCGCGATGATCAGGGGGTTGCGCAGCAGCTCGCCCATCAGGCCGGTGCGAGCGTGCCGCACCATCGGCCAGACGGCCGCCACATTGAACAGCGGCACACACACGCCGATCAGCACGGCGATCAGCAGCAGCCCTTGCGGGCCGGCCAGCCGCTCGGCCAAGGCCAGCCCGACGAAGGAATTGAAGCGGAACGCCACCTGCGCACTGGCGGCGTGCTCGCGCGCATCGATGCGCCGCCCGAGCCAGGGCAGGTGCGGCAACGAGTACGCGAGGGCGATGCTCGTCAGGCCCAGCAGCAGTCCCGCCGCGATCAGCCTGGAGGCCGCGCCGAGATCCAGCGGGCTCCTCACGATGGACTGGAACAGCAGCACCGGGAACAGGAAGTAATAGACCAGGCTTTCCACCTGTTGCCAGACCGTGCGGTTCAGGGCCGTGTGGCGGCAGACCAGCCAGCCGCACAGGATGAGCGAGAAATCGGGGATGAGCAGCTGGGCGAAGTTCACATCCCGAGGATAGCGGCAGCACGCAAGCGGTCCTCGGCAGTTCCCGGCGAGCCCGGCTCAACCATTGCCGTCCCTGGGGTAAGCTCGTATGTGGATTCCACAACAGGCCGCGCCGGATTCCGCACATAAGATCGCGGTGCGCCATCGCTCTTTCGTTCCCACATGGAGGTCTCCCAATGAAACGCCGTCAATGGTTTGCGCTGTCCGCTGCCGCGCTGGCGCTGGCCGCCGGTCCCGCGCTCGCGCAGGGCTACCCGGCCAGGCCGATCAAGTTGCAGGTTCCGTTCGCGCCCGGCGGCACCACGGACATCATCGCCCGCGTCATCTCGGAGCCGCTGGGCAAGGCGCTGGGCCAGCCGGTCGTGGTGGAAAACAAGGCCGGCGGCGGCGGCGTGATCGGCGCGCTGGAAACCGTTCGCGCCACGCCCGACGGGTACTCGCTGGGCATGGCCACGGTGTCCACCACCGCGGCCAACCCCGCGATCAACCCCAAGATTCAGTACAACCCGACGACGGACTTCACGCCCATCATCAACATCGCGGCCACGCCCAACGTGATCGCGGTGCACCCGAGCTTCCCGGCCAAGGACTACAAGGCCTTCGTCGCGGAACTCAAGCGCGCACCCGGCCGGTACTCGTATTCCTCCTCGGGCACCGGCGGCATCGGTCACCTGCAGATGAGCTGTACAAGAGCCTGTCGGGCACGTTCGTCACCCACATTCCCTATCGTGGCGCGGGACCGGCCCTCAACGACACCGTGGCCGGCCAGGTGCCGATGATCTTCGACAATATTCCGTCGGCCTTGCCCTTCATCAAGGACAACCGGCTGATTCCCATCGTGGTGGCAGCGCCGCAGCGCCTGGCGGGCCTGCCCAATGTCCCGACCTTCAAGGAAGTGGGCCTGGAGCCGGTGAACCGAATGGCCTATTACGGCATCCTGGGGCCCAAGAACCTGCCGAAGGAAGTGGTGGACAAGATTTATGCGGCCACGAAGAAAGTGCTGGAGGACCCGGCGGTGCGCAAGCGCATCGAGGACACCGGCTCGCTCATCATCGGCAATACGCCGCAGCAGTTCGCCGAACAGATCAGGGCCGAATACGCGGTGTACAAGAACGTCGTGGAGACGGCCAAGCTGAAATTGGACTAGACGAAAACAAGCCGCCCCTCGTGGCTGGTTGCCGAAACCAGCATCGGGCTGGCGGCTTGTCCTTGGGAGCGCTGCGCGACAATGCGCCATGGGTTCCAGCACCGCTTCCATCGACGCATTCATCGACGCGCTGTGGCTGGAGGAAGGGCTGTCCAGGAACACCCTGGCGGCGTACCGGCGCGACCTCTCGCTGTATGGGCGCTGGCTGGCCGAGCAGGACCGCAGCATCGACAGCACTGGTGAGGCGGACCTCAATGCCTACTTCGCCGCGCGCCATGCGCAAAGCAAGGCGACCACGGCCAACCGGCGGCTCACCGTGTTCAAGCGCTACTTTCGCTGGGCGTTGCGCGAACGCCTGATCGCGGCCGATCCGACGATGCGCCTGGAGTCGGCCAGACAGCCGCTGCGCGTGCCCAAGACCTTGACCGAGGCGCAGGTCGAGGCCCTGCTGGACGCGCCCGACGTGGACACGCCGCTGGGGCTGCGCGACCGCACGATGCTGGAACTGATGTACGCGAGCGGCCTGCGCGTGAGCGAACTGGTGTCGCTGAAGACGTTCAACGCCAGCATGAGCGAGGGCGTGCTGCGCGTGCTCGGCAAAGGCAGCAAAGAGCGTCTGGTGCCCTTCGGTCTGGTGGCGCGCGACTGGATCACCCGCTACCTCGCGCAGGCGCGGCCGGCGATCCTGGGCGGGCAGCAGACCGACGACCTGTTCGTCACCGCCCGGGGGGCCGGCATGACGCGTGTCATGTTCTGGATGCTCGTCAAGAAGCACGCGCGCAGCGCGGCCATTACTGCGCCGCTGTCGCCGCACACCTTGCGCCACGCCTTCGCCACGCACCTGCTCAACCATGGCGCCGACCTGCGGGCCGTGCAGATGCTGCTGGGGCACGCCGACATTTCCACCACCACGATTTACACCCACGTGGCGCGCGAGCGGCTCAAGCAGCTGCATGCGGCGCATCATCCGCGCGGCTGAACAACTCATCCTTGGTTGCCGGGGCGGCCTGCAAGTCGAAGCGGGCCGGGCGCGGGCGCATCTGGCGCACCAGCGACTTTACACATCCGTAGTCTCAAATCGTAACCAAAGCCGCTCAGCAGCAGCGATCTTTGTAAGCCCCGCATCACCTGATTACGATTACGGCTGAGCTTCCTACAGACATGTCGGACAGCACCTACTAGTATCCACCCTAACGCTGAGCTTGGCCAATACCGGTCGCGTCGTGAAAGCGCGACACAAGTACAGCGTCCATCGCCGCCTGGATCACGCGGATCCGTCGAAAAACATCGACGCCCGTGCTGGGCGAAGCCTTGCCTAACGAAACCTAAAGGATACGTCCGACCGACGTTCTCGAATCAGATGCAAAGACGCCAATCCTCCCACGCCGGCGCTGTTCAGGCCAGCCTGCCTGGCGCCCCCCTACCAGCCTCCACCAGCCGGACCTGCCGCGCATCGCGGAAGTCGCCTTCGGCACGCACGCCCAACTTCAAGGCTCTGGTGACCACAGCCCTGCTGTGCGTTGGCTTTGCTGCCGTCGCGCAGACCAGCGCGCCAAGTATCAACGTTGCATCGCAACCAAATGTCTTGCTGCAGGGCGCCAACCCGAGCGCCGCCTCTTGGGTGGCGGACGGGGTGTGGGGCGCCGGAAGCCTCACGCGCGGCACCAGCGCGTCGCAGTACGAACAATGGACGGGCGTCAGCCCCACGATGGGCCCCGGCGGCGAGATTGCCTGGCGCACCAAATGGCGCTGGCCGGTGGGCACGACCGAGGTCAAGAGCTACCCGGCGGCGATCGCCGGCAGGAAGCCCGGCTATTACTCGAGCAACAGTCTGGTGGACGGCAAACCCGTTGTGCTGCCCGACGGCAGTCATCTGCAGCAGTCCCCGACCGGTCACACGCCAGGAACGTTCCTGCCGCTGCAGCTGCCGCTGGCGCCGCAATCGGTGAAGTCGAAATTCAACTACCAGCACAACGTGACGCCCACGGGGCGGGGCCAGTTGACCTACGACATCTGGCTGCAGTCCAACGCCAAGCAGGACGCCGGTTTCATGAACGCGTCGATCACGCACGAAATCATGATCCCGCTGGCCAACTGGGGCGACTATGGATCGCATCCGAACGGACGTCCGCCGTGGTGGTACGACCATGACGCCACGATCGACGGCAAGCTCTATCACGTCTACGCCACCAAGGGACAGGACGGGCAGCTGCGGTACAACTTCGGCGCCCTTAACGGTGCATACGGCAAGACCGGCTGGAAGATGATCGCCTTCGTGCCGGACAAGATGCCGGTGGCGGCCGGCGAGATCGACATCAGTGCGTTCGTCAACTACCTGGCCACACGAAAGGACGTCGCCGGCACGCCGTGGGCGCTGGGCAACGAATACCTCGTCAGCGTCGAGCTTGGCATCGAACCTGTAGAGGGCACCGGCGACCTCACGGTCTTTGACTTCACGGTGACAAATGGTCCATCCGCGCCCGCGCCTGCTCCGACTCCGACTCCGACTCCGACTCCGACTCCGACTCCCTCGCCGTCCCCCACGCCGACGCCTTCGACGTGCACCTCCACGGTCTGGGTCCAAGGCAAGTCCTATGCGGCCGGCAGCGTGGTGTCATACAACGGAGTCCTTTACATCGCCAACTACGCGAACCCAGGCTACAACCCGACCATCAGCACTTACTACTGGTCCCGCTACTATTGCAACGAAGCTGCCCCGGCACCGGCACCCGAGCCCACGCCAGCTCCCGCTCCCGCGCCTGCGCCGACGCCTACGCCTACGACCGTCTACACGGACTGGGTCCAAGGCCAATCCTACGCAGTCGGCAGTGTGGTGTCCTATAAGGGATCGCTGTACCTGGCCAAGGCCGCCAATCCCGGATACGTCCCGAACGTCAGCACCTATTACTGGTCGCCTGTTTCGAAGTGGGTCCAGGGAACTTCCTACGCAGTTGGCCGCGTGGTGAGCTATAAGGGCGCGCTTTACCTCGCCAAGATCGCCAATCCCGGCTACAACCCGACCGTCAGCACCTACTACTGGGCGCCGGTGACGACATGGGTCCAGGGCACCAACTACGAAGCCGGCCGCGTGGTGTCCTATGGCGGAGCGCTTTACGTCGCCAAGGTCACCAATCCCGGCTACAACCCGACCGTCAGCACGTACTACTGGGCGCCGTACTCCTTCTGAGTCCCCGGCAAGTGCATTGCCGAGACGGCAATGAATGATGAATGACCGGCCGCGCACAACGCGCGCCCGGTCATTCAGCTTTTCCTGAATCAGCCTGCGTTCCGCAGGTCCCGCGCTTGCGTCACCCTGTGCCGGCGATCGGGATGCCAAGCACCTGCGGTGCGTGTTGGCGAAGCTCCATCCCTACAATTCCGGGTTGCAGCATTCAACGGAACGATTCATGGCCATTTACGAACTCGACGGCAAGGCACCGAACTTGCGGCCCGGCGCCTGGGTTGCGGACAGCGCGCAAGTCATCGGCAATGTGGAACTGGGCGAGAACGCGAGCGTCTGGTTCGGCGTCGTGATCCGCGGCGATACCGAAACGATCCGGATCGGGCGCGACAGCAATATCCAGGACTTGTCGGTGCTGCACGCCGACCAGGGCGAGCCGCTGACGATCGGCGACCGCGTCACGGTGGGGCATCAGGTCATGCTTCACGGCTGCACCATCGGCGACGGAACGCTGGTCGGGATCCAGTCCGTGGTGCTCAATGGCGCCGTCATCGGCCGCAACTGCCTGGTCGGCGCCGGCAGTGTCGTCACCGAAGGCAAGACCTTTCCCGACAATTCGCTGATCCTGGGCAGCCCCGCCCGCGTCGTGCGCACGCTGGATGCGGCGGCCATCGAGCGGCAGGCCCGCATCGGCGTGGACTACGTGGGGAACGCACGGCGCTTTGCCCGCGGCCTGAAGAAGATCGACTGATGTCCGAACTGCACAAGTTCATTTTCGACGGCTTGCCGGTTCGCGGCATGATCGTGCGCCTGACCGACGCCTGGACCGAGATCCTGGCGCGGCGCGAGGCCAACACTGCCACGGGCGCCTGGGCGCCGCCGGTGGCGCAATTGCTGGGAGAAATGTGCGCGGCCGGCGCGCTGATGCAATCGAATATCAAGTTCAACGGCGCGCTTGTGCTGCAGATCTTCGGCGACGGGCCGGTCAAGGTGGCGGTGGCGGAGGTCCAGCACGACCTGAGCCTGCGGGCGACTGCCAAGGTCGTGGGCGAGGTGGGCGTGGGCGCCCGCTTGCCGGAGCTGGTCAACCAGGGCAACAAGGGCCGTTGCGCGATCACGCTCGATCCCAAGGAAAAACTGCCCGGTCAGCAGCCCTACCAGGGTGTTGTGCCGCTGCATGGCGACCGGCGCGAGAAGATCGAGAACCTCGGCGAGGTGCTGGAGCACTACATGCTGCAGTCGGAGCAACTGGACACCAGGCTGGTGCTCGCCGCCGACGAAAGGGTGGCCGCCGGCCTGCTGATCCAGCGCCTGCCGCTGGAAGGCCAGGGCAATCTCGGGACGAAATTGGAATCTGACCCCAATTTCGGGGAACACTACAACCGCATCGCCACGCTGGCGGCCAGCCTCACGCGCGAGGAACTGCTGGAACTCGATGTCGACACCGTGCTGCGGCGGCTGTTCTGGGAGGAGAAGGTGCTGCGCTTCGAGCCGCAGATGCCGCGCTTTGCCTGCTCCTGCAGCCGCGATCGTGTGGCCAGGATGATTCGCGGGCTGGGGCACGAGGAGGCGCGCGGCATCCTGGCCGAACGCGGTGAGATCGAGGTCGGCTGCGATTTCTGCGGGCAGCAATACCGTTTCGATGCGGTGGATGCGGCGCAGATCTTCACTTCGCCGGGTGACCAGCCGCCGGGGACGTCGGCGGTGCATTAGCCGTGCCCGCGAAAAGCGCTATTTTTGCTGCTCGGGAAGCTCCGCATGCCGGCCCCGTGCGAATGCCGATAAGCTGAATTGCCGACTTGCCGGCACACTTCCTCCAGCTCATGAGTCCACCCGAAGAACCCGCTGTGCACGGCCGGCCGGTGCGCCGTTTCAAGAACCCCGACTACGTCGAGATCGCCGGCACGCTCGGTGAATTGCGCGAGCGCATCGACGCGCTGGACGATCGGATCGTGGCCCTGCTGGCCGAGCGCGCGGCGTGCGTGCGCGATGCGACGCGATTCAAGCGCGACGCGTTCCAGGTGGCCGCGCCGCAGCGCCAGGCCCAGGTGTTCGCGCGGGTCGGGGCCCTGGCGGCACGCCACGCCGGGACGTTCCCCGGATTTGCCGGCGTCGTCGATGCCACGTACCGTGCCATGGTCGCAGGCTTTGTGGCCGGCGAAGGCCAGCTATTGCAGGAAACCGAAAGGATCGAACCGTGAACGAACCAATGCAATCCACGCGGCGTTTCGCCGCCGCCGCCCTGCGTGTGGCCGCGGCCGTCGTGCTCTCGTGCGCCTCGGTGTCGGTGCTGGCCCAGGGAGCCTGGCCCAGCCGTCCTGTCCGCATCGTGGTGCCCTACGCGGCCGGCTCGTCGCCCGACGTGATCTCGCGCATCGTCGCCGAGCGGCTGTCGCCGCGACTGGGCCAGCCGGTGCTGGTGGAAAACCGGCCGGGCGCCGGCGGCAACAACGGCACAGGTGCCGTGGCCAAATCGCCGGGAGACGGCTACACCTTCCTCATCAGCACCAACGGGCCGCTGGTCTACAACACGGTGCTCTATGAAAAGCTGCCGTACGACCCGTTCACCGAGCTGCGACCGGTGGTGCTGGCGGGCGGCCAGGCGAACGTGTGCGCGGTGCGCGCCGACTCCGGCATCAATTCGCTGATGGAACTCGTCGCGGCGATGAAGAAGAACCCGGGCAAGTTCAATTTCTCTTCCACCGGCGTGGGCAGCCTGTCGCAACTGGGCGTGGAAATGCTGAAAGTCAAGACGAACACGTACGCGGTGCACATTCCCTATGCGTCTTCGCCGCTGGCGGTGCTGGCGATCCTGCAGGGCGACGTCCAGTTCGCGTGCGTGCCGGCCGTCGCGGTGCTGCCGCAGGTCAAGGCCGGCAAGCTGCGCACGCTGGCGGTGTCCACCGCGCGCCGCAGCCAGCTCACGCCGGACATCCCGACCATGAAGGAAGCCGGATTGCCCGAGATCGAGAACGTGGCATGGATGGCCATCATGGCGCCGGCGAGCACGCCCAACGAGATCGTGCAGCGCATGAACCAGGAGGTCAATTCCGTGCTGGCCATGCCCGAGGTCAAGGAGAAGCTCCACGCGCAGTACATGGAGCCGATCGGCGGCTCGGCGCAGGACCTGCAGCGCTTCATGCAACATGAACTGCGGGTGATGACCCCCATCATCAAGCGCACCGGCATCACGATCCAGTGACGGCGTGTTCAGCCTCAGCGCCTCGCGCAGGCCCGCATCCGCGGCGAACGTCGATTCCGCGCTGGTCCGGCCGGACCAGGCCCCCGGAAGCTATTTCGCGATCGCCGCAAGCGCGCTGGCCAGGCGTTCCGGGCCGCGGCCGTACACCACGCGATAGTCGATGCCCGAGCGCGCCAGGGCGGCACGGATCATCGCATCGACCGGCTCGCGTACATGGGGCCCCTCTCGCTGCAGGCCGTCGGCCACCCACGGCAG
>DATMBW010000421.1:0-7291 GCA_035559095.1 Ramlibacter sp. | reverse complement strand
CGAGCGCGACTGCTCGGTGCAGCGGCGTCACCAGAAGGTGCTGGAGGAAGCGCCCGCGCCCGGCATGACCGAAGCGGTGCGCCAGCGCATGGGCGCGGCGGCGGTGGCGGCGGCGAAGGCCGTGAAGTACGTGGGCGCCGGCACGGTGGAGTTCATCGTCGAACAAACGGCAGGCGGCGAGTCGAGCGCTGCGCTGGGCCGCCCCGACCAGGCGAGCGCCCCCTCGGGGGGCAGCGAGGCGGCGCCGAACGTGGGGGCCGGCATGTCTTTCTTCTTCATGGAGATGAACACGCGGCTGCAGGTGGAGCACCCGGTGACCGAGGCCATCACCGGCCTGGATCTGGTGGAGTGGCAGCTTCGCGTCGCGGCGGGCGAGCCGCTGCCGCTGAAGCAGGAACAGCTGCGGATTCGCGGCCATGCGATCGAAGCGCGGATTTGCGCCGAGAACCCCGAGAACAATTTCCTGCCCGCCACCGGGACGTTGCGCGTGTACCGCAAGCCGGCATGCACCAGTTTCGAACGCGCCGGCGCGGACGCGGGGACCTGGGTGCGCGTCGACGACGGCGTGCGCGAGGGCGACCCGATTTCGCCCTTCTACGACTCCATGATCGCCAAGCTCATCGTTCACGGCGACACCCGCGAGCAGGCGCTGGCCCGGCTGGACGAGGCGCTGGCGCAAACGCACATCGTCGGCCTGGCCACCAACGTGCAGTTCCTGCGCCATGCGGTGCGCAGCCCCTCGTTCGCGCAGGCCAACCTCGACACGCACCTGATTTCGCGCGAGCAGGCGCTGTTGTTCAACCAGGAGCCGGTCGGGTTGCCGCTGGCTGCCGCGGCGGCAGTGGCGCAAGCCCTGCTCCAGGAGAAGGCCGCGGAGGGCGGCGATCCCTTCAGCAAGCGCGACGGCTGGCGCTCGCATGGCGTGACCGTGCGCCGCTTCGCGTTCGAATTCGGGGGCGAGCCCGGCGAGGCCCAGCTGGCGTACTTGCACGATGGCGGGCTCAATCTCACGGTGGGCAACCTGTCGGGCATGCTGACCTTCACGCAGACTCCGCGGGGCATCGACCTCGACTTCGCCGGCCAGCGCCTGCTGGTGTCGGTGTACGCGGACGGCGAGACCGACCATGTATTCAGCGCGCGCGGCGCCACGCAAATCCTGGCGATCGACCTGCTGGCGCACGCGGGCGAAACGCATTCGGAGTCGGGGCGGCTCACGGCGCCGATGCCGGGCAAGGTGTTGTCGTTCGCCGTCAAGGCCGGCGACAAGGTCAGCAAGGGCCAGGCGCTGGCGGTGATGGAGGCGATGAAGATGGAGCACACCATCATCGCGCCGGCGGACGGCGTCGTGGCGGAGCTGATGTTCGCGCCGGGCGACCAGGTGATCGAGGGCGCCGAATTGCTGACGCTGGAATCGCCGTCCTGAAGCGGCGGCCCCGCCTGTCCCTACCAGCTTGCGGCCATCGAATCCGGCGAAAACCGCGGATCGCTGGTGATCGCCTTCAAGTCGACGAACTCCATGTCGTTCATCTTGATGTTTTCCAACTGTTTGAAGGTGCGCGTATCCCATTTGGCATGCGGTTCGCCCTTCACATGAAAATCCGCGCCGTTGTCCGACACGTACATCCCGTAACGCTTCGATGCCGTGGCAACGGCCTTGGCCTGCTGCGTCCAGTCGTCGGGAATGACGAAATCCGCTTTCAGCCTGAGCAAGGCGCCGAACGGCGGGGCGCCCGGATCGTCGGCGCCGGCCGCATGCCGCGCCGGCCATTCGAAGGTGCGCGCGATGTTGGTGTCGTGGAAGTTGACGCGCAGGGCGTGGTTGATCTCGCCGGCGGAAGCCTCGGCCTCCCGCACCAGCAGGGGCGCCATCGGCAGGCCGGCGGCGTCGGCCGAAGTCCGGTTTTTCGGCCGCAGCGCCAGCGATTTCAGGTCCCACGCCGCGGTGGTCGAGGCGTACCACTGGCCCGACAGGTTGTAGGCGAAGAAGCTTTCCCACAAGCGGCAGGCGCCGGTTTCCACCACCAGCACATGGCGGTCGCCGCAGGTTTTCGGATCGTTGCAGTGACCGCCTTCGCTGAGGAGCTTCGAAGCGGGCGGGAATGGAAACCGCCGGTTGCTCGGGTGTACGGCGCCGCAATTGGGCGCGATGGAAAAGCCGTCGCCGTCGGGCACCGCACAGTCGCTCGCTTCGGGATAACCGGGCTCCATGCTCAAGCCCGACGTCGAATAGTCGAATGACACCAGCGGCCATTCCGTGCTCGGTGCCTTGCCGTCCACGATATTGATCGGCATGCCCCAATAGGAGGCGTAATCGGCCTGGTTGTCATTGACGCCCCAGTCGGCGCGGAAGGGCTTTTGGCCGCCGACAATGGCAACCCATTCGGCGCTTTGGGGGTGCGCCGGGAAGCGCGATACGTCGTCGATGCGCGTATTGAAGATGGCAGTGGACGGGAACATCTCGCAATCACCGAGCATGGGTGCGGATGTGCTTGCCTCAGGAGGGGGTGCGGTCGCGGACGGCGGCTCCGGCGCCGGGCTGGCGCCGGGAGGGGGCGCGGCAACGGGAGGGGGCGCGGCAACGGGAGGGGGATCGGCAGCGGTCGTTGTGGTCGCGGGATCGGTTGCGGTCGATGGTGCGGCCGTTCCGCCGCTTCCGCCGCAGCCGGCCAGGCCCAGCAGGGCCGCACTGCAGAAAAGCTCTTCCGGTCGGGGCCATCTCATTTTTCGTATCACCGGTTTTTCTCCAGGCATCAGAAAAGGCCCGCATTGTGAACGTGGAGCGGACTTACAACCGTCACCGTCTGCAAGGCCCGCGCCATGGGGTAACAGTGCGTGCCGCGGGGACTTGAGCCATTCGCCGCGAGCGCGGGTGGGAGCGGGGCTCGCCCGGCGCGCGAAACTGCCTGCGCGGAAAAGACACAATAAGGCATGCGCATCTCCTTCTGCTGCACCAATATCAAGTCCGCTCCCTGGCTGCAAGGGCTGCGTGCCGCGCTGCCGCAAGCGGGCATCGAGGAGTGGCAACCGGGCGCGCCGCCGGCCGACCACGCCGTGGTGTGGGCGCCGCCGCAGCGGTTTCTCGACGAACAGCCGCGGCTCAAGGGCATCTTCAATATCGGCGCCGGCGTGGACGCGTTGCTGAAGCTCAAGTTGCCGCCCGAGGCGCTGGTGGTGCGCATCGACGACGGCGGCATGGCGGTGCAGATGGCCGAGTTCGTCTGCCACGCCGTGATCCGGCATGTCCGCGAACTCGATGCCTGCGAGGCGGACGCGAAACAGGGCAAGTGGACGTTCCGCCGCCCGCTGCGGCGCACCGACTTTCCTGTCGGTGTGATGGGATTGGGAGTCCTCGGCCAGCGGGTCGCCCGGGCACTGGCGCAGTTCGAGTTTCCCGTCCTCGGCTGGAGCCGCACGGTCAAGGCGCTGCCCGGCGTGCGCTGTCTTGCCGGCCAGCAGGAGTTCGGTGATTTCCTGAGCGCCACTCGCGTCCTGGTCTGCCTGCTGCCCCTCACGCCCGAGACCGACGGGATCATGAACGCCAGGAACCTGTCGCGGCTGATGCCGGGCGGCTATGTGATCAACGTGGCGCGCGGCGCGCACCTGGTGGACGACGACCTGATCGCGCTGCTGGACAGCGGGCACCTGGCCGGCGCCGCGCTGGACGTGTTCCGCACCGAGCCGTTGCCGGCGGAGCATCCGTTCTGGCACCATCCGAAAATCACCGTGACGCCGCATACCTCGGCGCGTACCTTGCGCGACGAGAGCATTGCCCAGATCGTCGGAAAGATTCTTGCCCTGGAACGGGGAGAGCCCATCGCCGGCGTGGTTGACGCGAACCGAGGATACTAATCAAGATGAAACTTCCAGGCAAAGTCAAACTCGTCGACGTGGGCCCCCGCGACGGGCTGCAGAACGAAAAAGAGCCGGTGCCCACCGAGGTCAAGATCGGCCTGGTGCATCGCCTTCAGGATGCGGGCCTGAGGGAAATCGAAGTCACCAGCTTTGTCTCTCCCAAATGGGTGCCGCAGATGGGCGACAACGCGCAGGTAATGGCCGGCATCGAGCGCAAGCCGGGGGTGCGCTATTCGGTCCTCACGCCGAACATGAAGGGCTTCGAGGCCGCGCTGGCCAGCAAGCCCGACGAGATCGTGGTGTTCGGCGCCGCGAGCGAGGCCTTCAGCCAGCGCAACATCAACTGCTCGATCGCGCAGAGCATCGAGCGCTTCGCGCCGGTGGTCCAGGCCGCGAGAGCCAACGGCATCCACGTGCGCGGAGCGATTTCGGTCGCGGTGGGCTGCCCGTACGAAGGCGACGTGGCGCCGGAGCGGGTGGAGATGGTGGCGCGCCTGATGAAGGAGATCGGCGTGCAGCATGTCGGCGTGGCCGACACCATCGGCGTCGGAACGCCGGTGAAGGTGCAGCGCGCGCTGGAGGCGGCACTCAGGCACTACGGGCTGGACGACGTTTCCGGGCACTTCCACGACACCTATGGCCAGGCGCTGGGCAACACGTTGGCGGCCATGCAGCTGGGCGTGTGGCAGTACGATGCGTCGGTCGCGGGACTGGGCGGCTGCCCCTACGCCAAGGGCGCCACGGGCAACGTCGCGACCGAGGATGTGGTCTACATGCTGCGCGGCATGGACATCGACACCGGCATCGACCTGGACAAACTGGTGGACGCGGGCAAGTACATCAGCGACTACCTGCGGCGCAAGCCCAACTCGCGCGCCGCGACCGCGATCCTGAACAAGCGCGCCAACTGAAATGATCCCTGATGTGCTCGGCTGACCTGAATTCATTGCCTGAAGGCGTGCAGCGCGTGGCCAAGGCGCTGCGGGACCAGGGCCACCCCCATGGGCCGCTGATGCTCGACGACGCCGCGCGCACGGCGCAGCAGGCCGCCGACCAGCTCGGGATCGCCGTCGGCCAGATCGCCAAGAGCATCATCTTCCGCCGCAAAGCGGATGACGCCGCTGTGCTGGTCATCACATCCGGCGACCGGCGTGTGGACGAGAAGAAAGTCGCCGCGCTGGTGGGCCAGGGCGGCGCCCTGGGCCGCGCCGATGCCGAGTTCGTGAAAAGCCGCACCGGCTACTCGATCGGCGGCGTCTCGCCGATCGCGCACGTCCAGCCGCCGGTGACGCTGATCGACCGGGAGCTGTTCCGCTTCGAGGAAATCTGGGCCGCCGCCGGCCATCCGCACGGCGTGTTCAGGCTGCGGCCGCAGGACCTGCAGCGGCTGACCGGCGCGCCGGTGGCCGACGTGGTGCAGCAGGTGGCGGCCGCCTGATGGGCGCGAGGCATCGACTGGTCCAGCGCGCGCGGCAAGTGCGCGCGGTCCGAGCGCCCGACGTGCCGTCACCCTGCGTGTCGATTTGCCGCATCGATCCGGCGACGCGGTGGTGCGAGGGTTGCTTTCGCACGCTGGAGGAAGTCGCCGCCTGGGCCGGGATGGCAGACGAGGCCAAGCGGGAGGTCTGGCGGCTGATCGAGCAGAGGGCCCTGGCGCCCGATCGCCCGCGCGTGGAGAGAAGGGAGCGACAGCAGGAGCAACCATGAAGCAGATCACCTTCTACCTCGACTTCCTGTCGCCCTACGCCTACCTGGCCTTCGAGAAATTGCCCGAAGCCCTGCTCGGACTGAGCTATGGCGTCGATTACAAGCCGGCGCTGTTCGCCGGCATGCTCAAACACCATGGACAGCTCGGCCCCGCCGAGATCGACCCCAAGCGCGTCTGGACCTATCGCCATGTGCTGTGGCTGGCGCACAGCCACGGCATCCCGATGCAGATGCCCTCGATGCATCCCTTCCATCCGCTGCCCTTGCTGCGGCTGGCGCTGGCGTGCGGCTCCGATGGCCTGGCCAACCGCTACGTTTGCGAAACCATCTTCCGTCATGCCTGGCGCGGTGGCGCCGACGCTGCCGATGCGCAGCGGCTCGAGGCCCTGAAGCAAGTACTGCAGCCGCGGCGCGATCCGGCGAGCGAGCCGGTGAAAGCCGAACTGAAGGCCAATACCGACGAAGCGGTCGCGCGCGGGTTGTTCGGTGTGCCGGCGTACGCCGTCGACGACAAGTTGTTCTGGGGCTTCGATGCGCTGCCGATGCTGCGCGCCTATCTCGAAGGCGATGCGTGGTTTGCGAGTGAAGTGTGGGAATCAGCCCGACAGTTGCCCAAAGGGGTTTCGCGCGTTCCCAAGGGTTAACGCGAAGCTGCAGAGCTCACTCTCCGCATGGTGAAACAAGACTCGCGGGTTTCACCCTAAGCTGTCAGAGCGCGTTCAGTTTGGTGCAAGCCTGCGTTGGTTTCGCGCAAGAACATGTTGGTTTCGCGTCAGAGCTGGGTCAGAGCCGTCTTCAAGAATTGCGCCACGTGCCTATTCCGGCACTTCATATGGAGACAACGCATGACAACAGCTGTCGCTAGCCGGCCGATGAGCCCCGAGGAGAAGAAAGTCATCTTCGCCTCGTCGCTCGGCACCGTGTTCGAGTGGTACGACTTCTACCTGTACGGCTCGCTCGCCGCGATCATCGCCAAGCAGTTCTTCTCGGGCCTGGACTCGGGTTCCGCGTTCATCTTCGCGCTGCTGGCCTTCGCCGCCGGCTTCATCGTGCGGCCTTTCGGCGCGATCTTCTTCGGCCGCCTGGGCGACATGATCGGCCGCAAGTACACCTTCCTGGTCACGATCCTGATCATGGGCCTGTCGACCTTCATCGTCGGTATCCTGCCCAACTACGCCACCATCGGCGTGGCCGCGCCGGTCATCCTGATCGCGCTGCGCCTGCTGCAGGGCCTGGCGCTCGGCGGCGAATACGGCGGTGCCGCGACCTATGTGGCCGAGCATTCGCCGCAGAACAAGCGCGGCGCGTACACGGCCTGGATCCAGACCACGGCGACGCTGGGCCTGTTCCTGTCGCTGATGGTGATCCTGGGGACGCAGACGCTCCTCGGCCCGGTCGCATTCGCCGACTGGGGCTGGCGTGTGCCGTTCATCGCGTCGGTGTTCCTGCTCGCGATCTCGGTGTGGATCCGCCTGTCGATGAACGAGTCGCCCGCCTTCAAGAAGATGAAGGCCGAAGGCCGCACGTCCAAGGCGCCGCTGACCGAATCTTTCGGCCAATGGAAGAACCTGAAGATCGTGATCCTGGCGCTTGTCGGCCTCACCGCCGGCCAGGCCGTGGTGTGGTACTCGGGCCAGTTCTACGCGCTGTTCTTCCTGACGCAGGCGCTCAAGGTCGATGGCCCCACCGCCAACATCCTGGTCGCGGTCTCGCTGCTGGTCGGCACGCCGTT
>DATMBW010000420.1:0-6801 GCA_035559095.1 Ramlibacter sp. | reverse complement strand
CGCCGCGAGAAACCCTTCATCGCGGTGAACTGCGCGGCGATACCGGCCGAGCTGGTGGAGGCCGAGCTGTTCGGGGTCGAGCGCGGCGCCTATACCGGAGCGCAGGCGGCGCGCCCCGGGCGGTTCGAGCGCGCGGACGGCGGCAGCCTGTTCCTGGACGAAATCGGCGATCTGCCGCTGCCCGCGCAAAGCAAGCTGCTGCGAGTGTTGCAGGACGGCGAGATCGAGCGGGTGGGCGACCATCGCGCCCGCCGCGTCGACGTGCGCACGATCGCGGCGACCAACGCTGATCTGTACCGGCTGGTCAAGGAAGGGCGGTTCCGCTCCGACCTGTATTACCGCCTCAACCCGTTCCAGATCCAGATTCCGCCGCTGCGCGAGCGCAAGGAGGACATCTCCTTCCTGGCCAAGCGCTTCCTGGAAAAGCACTGCGCGATCCACGGCAAGAAGCTGCGCGGCTTTACCGACAAGGCCAAGCGCGCGCTGCTCACGTACCGCTGGCCCGGCAACATCCGCGAGTTGCAGAACATGGTCGAGCGCGGCGTGATCCTGGCGCCCAGCGGCACGCGCATCGAAGTCAACCACCTGTTCTCGTCCCCCAGCGCGGATACCGATGCGCAGGAGTTCGGCCTCGGCCTGGACGGCAACATCGACCTGAACTCCTGGGACACGGGCAAGGAGCTTTGCGAGGCCGTCTTCAACGGCATCAGGACGCTCGACCAGGTCGAGGCCATGCTCATCGAGACGGCGGTGGACAAGGCGCACGGAAATTTGTCGGCCGCCTCGCGCATGCTCGGGCTGACCCGGCCCCAATTGGCGTACCGGCTCAAGAGATTGCACGAGAGCGTCTCCGCCGGCGGCGCGGCAGGCAGCGGCAGCGCCGGAGAAAGCAGCATTGCCGGGCAGGACGACGCGCTCCCATGGCGCTGAAGCTGCCGCCGGCGATAGCCGAGTACCTCGCAGGACACCATGTCATGACCCTGGCGACCCAGGGCGGCGACGGACCGTGGGCCGCCGCGCTGTTCTACGTGCCCGACGGCGATGACCTGATCTTCCTGTCCTCGCCCTCCAGCCGCCACTGCCGCGACCTGGCGCTACAGCCGCGCTGCGCGGCGACGATACAGTCCGAGGTCGACGATTGGCGCGCCATCCAGGGCATCCAGGTCGAAGGCCTGGTGAGCGAGCTGCACGGCGAGGAGCTGACCCGTGCCCAACGGCTTTACGGCGAGCGGTTTCCTTTCGCAAGGCCCGGCAGCGCTCCGGCCGCCATCGCGCTGGCGCTGGCGCGCGTGCGCTGGTACCGCTTGCGCATATCGCGCCTGTACTTTATCGACAACCGGCACGGCTTCGGCCGGCGCCAGGAGTTCGGCGCCTGATCAGGAGATGGCGGGATGCGCGGCTTCGCTCGGCGCACCGCCCTTTTTCCGCGCCACCAGCTGCAGCATGGTCGCGAGCGTGATCGAGCTGAAAGTCGCTTTCGCGATGTGGTCGATCTCGGACAGGACGGACTCGAGCGCCAGATCGACCGGGGTGGGTCCGCCGGCGTCGCGCCGCTGCGACGCCGGCGGCGCCAGGTCCTCGAACAGGTGGATCACGTCCATGAGCGTCAGGCGGCGCACATTGGCCGTGAAGCGGTAGCCGCCGCCCACGCCGCGCACGGACTCGACAATGCCGGCGCGGGCGAGTTCGGCCAGCACCTTGGCAAGGTGGTGCGGCGAGACGCTGTATTTTTCCGCGATCTCCGCCGCCGGGATGTGGCGTTGCGGGTCGGCCGCGAACTCGATCACGCTGTAGAGCGCGAGCATCGTATTGACCTGCAGCCTCATCGCAGGGGCTCCACATGGGCATTGTCGGTCAGCAGGTCCATCTCCAGCGGAATCATGGGCGCGGCCGTCATGCCCTGGCTGCGGAAGAACGACAGGATCAGGGTGTTTTCGCGTGAAAGCAACGTGCGCAGCTTGCGCACGCCGGCACGCCTCAAGCTGGTGCTCAGCGATTCAAGCAATCGGCTGCCGATGCCGGCCTGGCGCGCCTTCGGGTCGATGTCGATGGCGAAGACCCAGCCGCACGGCGGCTCGCCGAACTCCCAGTCGCGCACCTCGCCGATGAGGAATCCGGCGACCCGTCCCTCGGCCAGCGCGACCAGGAACCAGCGCTGCTCGCCCCGTGCGGCGATGCCGTAGCGCCGGTACACGCGCTGCCAATAGCTGCGCTTCTCGATGCCGGTCACGGACGCGTCGATGGCGATCACCTCGTCGAGGTCGCCGCGCCGCACCGCGCGCACGGTCATAGCCCCGGAAATGGCGGGGGGATGGGGGCGCCGTGTCGAGGCGGGGCGCCCACGGGGCGCTAGGGGTATGCGAGAAGTGGGCAATTGGGTTCGGCGATAAGTTGCGCTAGATCAAATGAATTCTCGCATTCCGGTACCAGAATGAAATCACAGGTCGAAATTCTAGTCCAGGCCTGACCAATCCAGGCATAAACCAGGAGACAGCGATGAGACAACGAACCTGGCGCCGATGCTTGCGCGCGGCCGGGTACAACCGGACATCTTACCGGTGCCGGGGGTCCGCCAGGTATTTGCACCACTCACCATCGAGGACGACCCGTCCGATCGCGGCTCGCGCGAGCGTCCGCCGCGCATCTCCACGCTCGCTCCAGCTCCCGGTATCCAACCGCTCCAGCCGGCCGGCAGCTTGTCGCGCCGGCAGCCTCGCACGTCGGCCATCGGGCGGGCGCTGACGCCGAACCCATTGATGGAGGCCGGCGTCGTGCTCGCCGGCTTCTCGAACCAGCCGCCGCGCGCCCCTCAGGCGCGGCGGTTCTGCCCCAGGGCCTGAGGAACAAAAAAGGACAACCCGAATGAAAGCCACCTTGCAACCCGGCCTGCGCGACGCCGCGAAATTCGAAGTGACCCGCGATCGCACCATCGACTTCATGGGCGAGAAGGCGCGCGTGTACGCCACGCCCATGCTGGTGCGAGACATTGAAATCGCCTGCCGCGAGCTGCTGCTCAAGCATCTGGATCCGGGTGAAGACTCGGTCGGCACGCGGGTCGAAATCGATCACCTTGCGGCCACCCTGATGGGCATGACCGCGGAACTCGACATCGAGATCGCCGAAGTCAAGGGCCGCGCCGTGACCTTCAAGGTCGAGGGCCGCGACAATGTCGAGACGATCTGCCGCGCGACGCACAGCCGCTTCGTCGTCGACGTCGCGTCGACCGAAAAACGGCTGGCCGCCAAGGCCGCCAAGGCGGGGCTTGCGTGACATCCCCGGCCGCCACACGGCGCGTCCCGACGTACTGCTACCAGTGCGTCGCTGGACCGGACCTGCTCACCGTGAAGGTGCAGGACGGCGTGGCGACCGAGGTCGAACCGAATTTTTGCGCCGCATCCGTGCATCCCGGCGGCGGCAAAGTCTGCGTCAAGGCCTACGGCCTGGTGCAAAAAACCTACAACCCGAACCGGGTGCTGTCGCCGATGAAGCGCACCAACCCGAAAAAGGGCCGCGGCGAGGATCCCGGCTTCGTCCCCATCTCGTGGGACGAGGCGATGGAGCTGATCGCGGGCAAGCTCAACGGCATACGCGAAACGGGCCTGACCGACACGTCCGGCTATCCGCGCGTCGCCGCGAGCTTCGGCGGCGGCGGCACGCCCCAGTCCTACATGGGCACCTTCCCCGCGTTCCTGGCCGCCTGGGGGCCGGTGGACATGGGCTTCGGCTCGGGGCAGGGCGTCAAGTGCTACCACTCCGAGCACCTTTACGGCGAGTTCTGGCACCGCGCGTTCATCGTGGCGCCGGACACACCCTCGTGCAATTACCTGATCTCCTGCGGCGCCAACGTCGAGGCGTCCGGCGGCGTGGTCGGCGTCTGGCGCCATGCCAATGCGCGCGTGCGCGGCATGAAGCGGGTCCAGGTCGAGCCGCACCTGTCCGTCACCGGCGCCTGCTCGGCGCAGTGGGTCCCGATCAAGCCGAAGACCGACGCGGCCTTCCTGTACGCGCTCATCCACGTGCTGCTGCATGAGCTGCCGCGCGCGGCGCTCGACTTGCCGTTCCTCGCCCGGTACTCGGCTTCGCCCTACCTGGTCGGGCCGAACGGCTATTACCTGCGCGACCGCGCCACGCGCAAGCCGCTGGTGTGGGACAGCACCACCGGCGCGGCGCGTGCGCACGACGCGCCCGGCATCACGGAGGCACTGGAGGGCCGCTACCAGGTCGATGCGATCGAGATCGGTCCCGACGACGACATCCTGGGTGAAGGCCTGCTCACCGGCGAGACCTCATTCAGCAAGCTGGTCGCGCACATGCAGCCTTATTCCCCGGAATGGGCCGAGGGCGTGTGCGACGTGAAGGCCGGGGTGATCCGCACGATCGCGCACGAGTATTCCGAGCACGCCTGCGTCGGCCAGACCGTCGAGATCGACGGCAAGACCCTGCCCTTCCGGCCGGTGGCGGTGTCGCTCGGCAAGACCGTCAACAACGGCTGGGGCGGCTACGAGTGCTGCTGGGCCCGCACCCTGCTGGCGGTTCTGGTCGGTGCGCTCGAGGTGCCGGGCGGCACCATCGGCACCACGGTGCGCCTGACCCGGCCGATGTCCGAGCGGCTGGAATCCGCCCAGCCCGGTCCTGACGGTTTCATGCACTACCCGCTGAATCCGACCGACAAGGCGCGTTGGTCACCCAAGCCCAACATCCGCAACGCCTACCGCACGATGGTGCCGCTGGCCGCCGACGGCCCGTGGAGCCAGGCGCTGGGCCCCACCCATTTTTCCTGGATGTTCCTGGATGAAACGCCGGCCGGTCTGCCGCGCGTCACATTGCCCGATGTCTGGTTCGTCTATCGCACCAACCCCGCGATCTCGTTCTGGGACACGGCCGCGCTGGGCGAGAAGATGGCGCGCTTTCCATTTGTCGTGGCCTTCGCGTACACCCGCGACGAGACCAACCATTTCGCCGACGTGCTGCTGCCGGAGGCGACCGACCTGGAGAGCCTGCAGCTGATCCGCATCGGCGCCACCAAGTACATCGAGCAGTTCTGGGACCACTACGGCTTCGCCTTGCGCCAGCCGGCGGTGGCGGCGCGCGGGGAAGCGCGCGATTTCACCGCGGTCGCGAACGAACTGGCGCAGCGCACCGGGCTTACGTCCAAGTACGTGGCTTCGATCAACAATGGCGCGGGCGGCGTGCCGCTCAAGGGCGACCACGGCGACTTTTCGCTGGATACCGGCCGCAGTCACAGCGTCGAGGAGATCTGGGACGCCGTGTGCCGCGCCGCCAGCTCCGAGCTGAGCGATGGCGCGGACATCCGCGGTCTCGACTGGTGGAAGGAGCACGGCCTGGCGACCCAGCCGTTCCCGCGCAGGGACTGGTACCTGTTCCCGACGATGGTCGAACGCGGCCTGCGCTTCGAGCTGCCCTACCAGGAACGGCTGACGCGCGTGGGCGCCGAACTTGGCCGCCGCCTGCACGAGAACGACATGCACTGGTGGGACAAGCAGCTGGAGGAGTACCAGCCGCTGCCGCCGTGCAAGGACTTCAATGCGCCATGGCAGGCCGCCGTGACTGTCGCGGGCGGCAAACCCCAGGACTACCCGTTCTGGCTGCTCACCGCGCGCAGCATGCAGTACTCATGGGGCGCGAACGTTGGCATGCAGATGATCAAGGAAGTCGCCGACAACATCGCGGGCCACAAGGGCGTGATCATCAACACAGGGACCGCCACCCGCATGGGCATCGCGGAAGGCGACGCCATCGACATCGCCACGCCGCAGCGCAAGGTGCAAGGCCGCGCGGTGCTGCGCCAGGGCATCCGGCCCGACACGCTGTTGCTGCTCGGGCAGTTCGACCACTGGGCCACGCCGCTCGCCAAGGATTTCGGCATGCCCAGCATGAACAGCCTGGCCACGATGTCGCTGGACCTGACCGATGCGACCGGTTCCGGTGCCGATATCGTACGGGTCAAGGTCGCAAAAGCCGGCAAAGATGTGGGAGGCCGGCGATGACGCGCTGGGCCATGATCGCCGACTTGCGCCGTTGTGTCGGTTGCCAGACCTGCACAGCCTCCTGCAAGCACGCCAACGCCACGCCGCCGGGCGTGCAATGGCGGCGCGTGCTCGACATGGAAATGGGCGAATACCCCGACGTGCAGCGCGTTTTCGTGCCGGTGGGCTGCCAGCATTGCGACGAGCCTCCCTGCATGGACGTGTGTCCCTCCACGGCGACGCGAAAGCGCGACGACGGCATCGTGACCATCGACTACGACCTGTGCATCGGCTGCGCCTATTGCGCGGTCGCGTGCCCGTACCAGGCGCGCTACAAGACCGACCTGGCGGCCTTCGCCTACGGGGCCACGCCGACCGCCAACGAGACGCTGCGCCGCGACGATGCGACGCGTTCGGTCGCCACCAAATGCACGTTCTGTGTGGACAAGATCGACGCCGGGTTGGCGCAGGGCATGACCCCGGGCATCGATCCGGACGCGACGCCCGCCTGCGTCAATGCGTGCATCACGCAGGCGCTCGCGTTCGGTGACATCGAGGACCCGCAAAGCAACGTGTCGCAACTGTTGGCAAAAAACCAGCATTTCCGCATGCACGAGGAACTCGGCACCGGTCCGGGCTTTTTCTACCTTTGGGATCGGAATCCGACATGAGCTATGGTCCCAACCCCTGGCAGCAGGCGCACTGGGATTGGCGCGCCGCCGGCAATTTCATGTGTGGCGGGGCCGGAGGCGGCCTGGTCGCCTTCACCGTGCTGGGGGGCCCGCCGCCACCGGTCGCCACGCTGTTGCTGCTG
>DATMBW010000419.1:0-9991 GCA_035559095.1 Ramlibacter sp. | reverse complement strand
GGCAAGGGCATCAAGGCGGCCGACGCGATGAAGCACGTGTGGGGCTACACCATCGTGAACGACGTCACCGCGCGCGACTGGCAAAGCCGCCACCTGCAGTGGCACCTGGGAAAATCGTTCGACACCTTCTGCCCGATGGGGCCCTGGCTGGTGAGCGCCGACGAGTGCGACGGCACCCGCACGCGTGTGCGCTGCTACGTGAACGGGGAAGAGCGGCAGAACGCGTCGACCACCGACCTGATCTTCGATATTCCCACGCTGATCGAGACGCTGTCCGCGGGCATCACGCTCTACCCCGGCGACGTGATCGCCACCGGCACGCCCGTGGGCGTGGGCATCGGCTTCAAGCCGCCGAAATACCTGAAGGCCGGCGACGTGGTGCGGGTGGAAATCGACGGCATCGGCGCGCTGGAAAATCCGGTGCGCTGACTGGCCTCAGACCACCAGCGGCGCCTCCGCCATCGCCTCGATCTGCTCCTCGAGCATCTGCACCTGCCCCTGCCAGTAATCGCTGGAGCCGAACCACGGAAAATTGATCGGGAAGATCGGGTCGTCCCAGCGGCGCGCCAGCCAGGCGCTGTAGTGGATCAGGCGCAACGTGCGCAGCGGCTCGATCAGGGCCAGCTCGCCGCGGTCGAATTCACGGAACAACTCGTAGCCGTCGACCAGCGGGCCCAGTTGCTTCTGGCGCTGGGCTCGCTCACCCGAGATCAGCATCCAGAAATCCTGCACCGCCGGGCCGGTGCGTGCGTCGTCGAGGTCCACGAAGTGCGGGCCCTGGTCCGGCGTCCAGAGGATGTTGCCTGGATGGCAGTCGCCGTGCACGCGGATCATCGCCACGTCGCTGCCGCCCCGATCACCCAGCGCGGTGTCTTCGATCATGCGCAGCGCTTCGTCGCAGCGCCGCTGCCAGAGCGCCTGCACATCGAGCGGGATCATGTGGTGCCCGAGCAGCCAGTCGCGCGGCTCGGCGCCGAAGCCGCGCAGGTCCAGCGCCGGCCGGGTGGCGAAGGGACTGGCCGCACCGACCATGTGGATGCGCGCGAGAAAACGCCCTATCCATTCCAGCACGGCGCCGTCGTCGAGTTCCGGCGCCCGGCCGCCGCGGCGCGGACTGACGCTGAAGGCAAAGCCGCCGTGTTCATGCAAGGTGCCGCCGTTCAGCACCAGCGGCGCGACCGCCGGCACCTCGACGGCCGCGAGCTCGGCCGCGAAAGCATGTTCTTCCAGGATTTGCGCGTTCGTCCAGCGCCCCGGCCGGTAAAACTTGGCGACCACCGCCGCGTGGCCGTCGACCGGCTCTTCGAGGTGCGCCTGGTAGACCCGGTTCTCGTATGAGCTCAGCGCCAGCAGCCGGCCGTCGCCGCGCAGGCCCACCGAGGCCAGCGCGTCCATGACCAGATCCGGCGTGAGCACTTCATAGGGATGGGACGACATGGTCCATTGTCGCCGCTGGCAGGTCCGGTGTCGGGCTGTCCTCGCCCAGCCGTTTGAACGGCAGCGACTGCTTGACCAGCATCACGCTGCAGGGGGCGTCCATCGCCACGCGGACCGGCACCGTGGCGACCAGGCGCTGCATCTTCAGCCCGTGCGTGGCCGCGCCCAGGATCATCAGCGTGGCGCTATTGGTGCGCGCGTACTCGAGCAGCGCCTCGGCCGTGTCGCGCGCCTCGAGCACGTGAAACGACACCTGGCGGTTTTCGAGGTCCAGGCCTTGCGCCCACTGGCGCAGCCGGTCGAGCTGGAAGCGGTGGACCTGGACTTCGTTGGTATGGTCGTCGGTGGGGTCCATGTCGCCCGGCCCGATCACGGTCACGCAGGCCAGTCGCGCGCCGGGACGGATGCCCAGCGAACGGCTGGCGGCTCGCCGCAGCGAGTAGAGGGTGGCATCGCTCACATCTTTCCACGGCACGGCAACCATCACGATCGGCACCTGTTCGACCTGCGCGCTGGGCAGGGGGCTCGGGTGATAGTGCATGCCGGCCGCCTTGAGCCAGCGCTTGGCGTGGGTGCGCCAGGAAGTGCGGCGCGTGTTTTCCCCCCGCGGGCCAACTTGCACCAGGGCCGGATAGGTGAGGTCGAACGCGAGGTGCGCGGCGGAGGCATAGCGCTTGTCGGCCTCGGGCTCGAGACAGCGCAGGATGATTTCCTGCAGCCAGGCGGGCGTCGCCGGCTGCAGCAGGCGCGGCGGCGCCGGCTCCATCCACAGGCGCTGCCGCAGGCCGCCACGGGTTCGCGGATCGCCGAATGCCAGCTCGCCCGTGGCCAATTCGTACAACATCACGCCGATCGCGAACACATCGCTGCGCACGTCGCCGCGCACGCCCACCACCTGCTCGGGCGCGATCCACGGCGGCGAACCGATGGCCACGCGCATTTCCTCGGCCAGCAGGTCGGGGTAATGCGCATGCCAGCTCAGGCCGAAATCGATCAGCACCGCGCTGCCGTCGTCGCGGATCAATACGTTCTCGGGCTTGAGGTCCAGGTGGACCGCCTCTTGCTCGTGCAGGCTGTGCGCCGCCACGGCGACGGCCGCGCCGAGGCGGGCAATTTCTTCCGCGGCGGGGCGTTTGCCATCATGGTTCGCCCGGTCGAGCCAGTGCTGCAGTGTCCGTCCTTCGATGTATTCCATCACCAGATAGGGCAGCCGCGCCAGATCCCCGGCGGCGACCAGGCGCGGAACATGGGTGCCCGACAGAACCTGCAGCAGCCGGTGCTCGACTTCGAAGCTGACGATGGTTTCCGCGCCGTCGTCGCTCGTCATGCGCGGCACTTTCATCGCCAGCGGAAAACCGGGGTCGTGGCCGGATCGGGAATACCGCACCCGGTAGATATGGGCCATGCCGCCCGCATGCAGGCACTCGCCGATCTGGAAGCCGTCGATGTCGGTGCCCGGTTTCAGCAGTTTCACGGCGTGCCCCTAAAGTCCTTGCGCCAGCCGCTCGGCATAGAACTCCGGCAGGCCCGCCTGCCGGATGGCCTGCGCCGCGGCTTCGTGATCGTAGGGCACGCGCACAAACACCAGACGCATGGACTCGGTTTCGAACATGGCATACATCGCGTCGCGGCGGCCGTCGCGCGGCTGGCCGACGGCGCCGACCGTGGCCAGCCAGCGCCGGTGGCGGGGCACCGGGATCGCGACGCCGGGGGTCGGCTCGAACGCCATGACGCCGCCGCCCGCGCCCTGAAAGAACAGCCGCTGCTCATGCACGTGGCCGCCAAACACATGGGTGGCACCCAGGTCATGGGCGGCGTCCAGGCTGGCCGCGGCTGCCGTGGCGTCCTCCACGTAGTCCCAGCGCTGGGGGTGGCGCGCGCTGGCGTGGACCAGCAGGATGAAGTCGTGCTTGAAGACCAGGGGCAGCGCCGCCAGAAATGCCCGCTGGGCCGCATTCAGCTGCGCGCGGGTCCATTGCGCACCGGTGTGGTCGGCGTCGCCGCTGCGCGGCGACGAGGCGACGGCCGCGTCATCGTGATTGCCGCGCACCAGCCAGGCGCCCTGACCGGCCATGTCCATGACCCGGTCGAGCACCGCTGCGGGCTCGCCACCGTAGCCCACCAGGTCGCCCAGGAAGGCGTACTGCGTCGCGCCGCGCTCGCGGGCGTCGGCCAGGCACGCCTCGAGCGCGTGCCGGTTGGCGTGCAGGTCGGACAACAGGGCGAGTTTCATGGGGCGCAGTGGTTGGTACCCAATCCCATCATCCCCCCGGTAGCTGGCGCGCGGCTTACCAGCCGCCCGACTCGTTGACCCAGGTCAATCCTTGCCGGAGCGAGGCGCGCGCAGCCCGGCCGCTTGCCGGGGCGGCCGGGCCCTCAGGCGAGGCTGATCTTGACGTCGATGTTGCCGCGGGTGGCATTGGAGTAGGGGCAGACCTTGTGGGCGGCGTCCAGCAGCGCCTGGGCGGCCGTGCGGTCCATGCCGGGAAGGCTCACGTTCAGGCGTGCGGCGATTCCGTAGCCGCCCGCGGTCGGGCCCAGGTCGATTTCCGCATCGACGGCCAGATCGGGCGGCAGCGTTTGCCTGGTCCTGCCGGCCACCGCCTTCATGGCGCCGATGAAGCAGGCCGAGTAGCCCGCCGCGAAGAGCTGTTCCGGATTGGTGCCGCTGCCGCCCATGCCCGGCGGCGAGAGCTTGACGTCCAGGCGGCCGTCGTCGGTGCACGAAGCGCCTTCGCGGCCGCCGGTGGTTCGGGCCTTGGCGGTGTAGAGGACTTTTTCGAGATGGGTCATGGTGGTTCCTGGTTGGGGTGGAGGCGGGGTGACTGGAGAGGTGGGTCAGCCGGCCAGGCGCTGGCGCAAGCCGCGAAGCTGCCGGGTGAGCTGCACGAGTTCGGGAATGGAGCACTGGCTGGCGCTCAGGGCGCAGCCGGGGATCGCCTGTGCCCGGGTCTTGAGCTTGCGGCCCGCGACCGTCAAGGTCACGTGCACGCGCCGCTCGTCTTCGACGGCGCGGATGCGGGCGATCAGGCCGGCGCTTTCGAGCCGCTTGAGCAAGGGGGTGAGCGTGCCGGAGTCGAGGAACAGGCGCTGGCCCAGCGCCGAGACGGTCAGTCCGTCGCGCTCCCACAGCACCAGCATGGCCAGGTACTGCGGGTAGGTGAGGCCGAGCTCGTCCAGCAGCGGCTTGTACATCTTGGTCATGGCGAGCGAGGTGGAATACAGGGCGAAGCACAGCTGGTTATCCAGCAGCAGGGCCCGGTCGGGATCGATCTTGTGTGCCATGGATCGAATTATAGCGTCAAATTAAATTGCGTGCAATATAAATCGGGGAAAGCCAGTTTGGCTCCGCCGTGATGGCATCACGGGCGCGCCCCATAACCGGCCGCGGCGCCGTTCAGGAAATATTTAGCGATGCGCGTCTAGGCCCGGAAGCGCTTGCGGGTGAGCGCCAGCGCGACCCAGAACGCGCCGACGGTGTAGGCAGCCAGCACCAGGGCGTTGCGCATTGGCGCGGCCGGCCATTGGTCCATGAACATCGGGCGCACCAGTTCCACCGCCGCCGTGAGCGGCAGCCAGTCGGAAAAGGCCCGCAGCGACACGGGAAGCTGATCACGCGGAAAGAACACACCCGACAGGAACATCATCGGCGTGAGGAGCAGCGTGAAGTAATAGGTGAAGAAGTCGTAGCCCTGGGCCAGCGCGTTGAAGATGAGGGCAATGCACGAAAAGGTGATGCCCACGCCCAGCAGCACCGGCCACGCCGCCAGGAGCTTGGGGCTGTGGCTGATGTTCAGGGCCAGCATCACCCCCAGGATCGCCGTCACGGTGAACAGGGCCTTGAAGCCGGCCCACAGCATTTCGGCCATCACCACGTTGTCCAGGCTCACAGGCGCGTTCATGATGCCGTCCCAGGTCTTCTGCACGTGCATGCGCGAGAAGGCGGAGTACAGCGCCTCGAACGAGGCCGCGTTCATCGCGCTCATGCAGATCGAGCCGCTCGCCAGGAACAGGATATAGGGCACCGTGGTAGCGCCGCGCGTGGTGCTGATGCTGACCTCGCCGACCAGAGCGCCCATGCCGTAGCCGAACGCCACCAGCCACATCAGCGGCTCGGCGATGTTGCCCACCAGGCTGGGGATGGCCAGCTTGCGCCACACCAGCAGGTTGCGCAGAAATACCGGCCACCAGCGCAGCGACAGGTCCGGCGCCCGCCAGATGGAAGGCGCGCGCGACGGGGCATTCATGGTCGCGATCGTGTTCATCAAGCTTCCTCTCTGATCTGGCGCCCGGTCAGCTTCAGGAACAGGTCTTCCAGGTTGGCCGGGCGGTGCAAGGTGCGCAGTTTCGGGTGGGCCTCGAGCGCATCGAGCAATGGTTTGGCGCCCTGCGTGTAGAAAAACAGCGTTTCGCCGCTGACCTCGACCCGCGCGGCCAGCTTCGCGAGCGGCGAGTCGGCAAGCTTCAGCGCGCCGTTGCCGTACACCTCCACCACATCGGGCTCCAGGTGCTTCGCGATCAGTTCGCGCGGGCGTCCCTCGGCGATCTTCTTTCCATGGTCCAGCACCAGCAGGCGCGAACACAGGCGCTCCGCCTCGTCCATGAAGTGCGTGGTGAGCAGGATCGACTTGCCTTGCTGCAGCAGCAGCTGCAGGCGCTCCCACATCAGGTGGCGGGCCTGGGGATCCAGCCCGGTCGTCGGTTCGTCCAGCAACAGCAGCCGCGGGTCATTGACCAGCGCGCGCGCCAGGCTCAGCCGCCGCCGCATGCCGCCCGACAGCTCCGCCGGCCTGGCGCCGGCCTTGTGCGACAGGGCCGCGAACTCCAGCAGCCGGGGAATGCGTTCGCGGATCTGCGCGTCCTTCATGCCGAAATAGCGGCCGTAGACGAGCAGGTTCTCCGCGCAGCTGAAGTCCGGGTCCAGCGTGTCGAACTGGCTGACCACGCCCAACTGGGCCTTGATGGCCAGCGCGTCGCGCGGCATGGACAAGCCCAGTGCCGAAATCGACCCGTGATCCGGAACCGTGAGCCCCAGGCACATGCGGATGGTGGTGGTCTTGCCCGCTCCGTTCGGGCCGATCACGCCCAGGCATTCGCCGCGCGCGATTTCGAACGACACGTCGTTGACCACGGTGCTCTCGCCATAGCGTTTGCTCAGGCCGGTGGCTTCGAACAGGAAGTCGGTCATGGGCTTTATTGTGTCGCACGGCCCGAAAGGGCGGCGCCGTAGCCTAGAATTTTCCGTTCATGAACTTCAGATGCCCGACGTGTCCAATCGCCTGGCGGTGACGCCGCAATACCTGCTGCCCAAGCGGGTGCTCACCGTGCTGGCCGGCAAGGCCGCCAATCTGCGCGGCGGTGCCTTGACCCATGCGCTCATCCGCCGGTTCATCGCGCGGTACGGGGTGGACATGAACGAGGCGGCGGATCCGCGCATCGAAAGCTACGCCACTTTCAACGAGTTCTTCACCAGGGCGCTGCGGCCGGGCCTGCGGCCCATCGCCGCCGCGCCCTTCGTCTGCCCGGTGGACGCGGCCGTGAGCCAGTTCGGCCCGATCGAGCACGACCAGATCTTCCAGGCCAAGGGCCACAGCTATTCGACGCGCGCCCTGGTCGGCGGCGACCAGACCCTGGCCCACCAGTTCGACCACGGCCATTTCGCCACCCTTTACCTCGCACCCAAGGACTACCACCGCATCCACATGCCCTGCGAAGGGCGCCTGATGCGGATGATCTATATCCCGGGCGACTTGTTCTCGGTGAACCCGCTCACTGCGCGCCATGTGCCCAGCCTGTTCGCGCGCAACGAGCGCGTGGTCTGCGTCTTCCAGACCGCCTTTGGACCTTTCATCAATGTGCTGGTGGGCGCCACCATCGTGGGCAGCGTGGCCACCGCGTGGCACGGCATCGTCAACCCGCCGCGCACGCGCGACGTCCGCGAGTGGCGCTACGAGAGCCAGAACATCGTGCTGGCCCAGGGCGCGGAAATGGGCCGCTTCCTGCTCGGTTCCACGGTCGTCATGCTGTTCCCGAAGAACGTCCTGACCTTCGTGCCCGACTGGGCCCCCTCACGCCCGGTGCGGCTGGGCGAACCGATGGCAACGGCCTTGCGGTGATGGTGCACCCGCGCTGTCATCGCGGGCTTGACCCGCAATCCATGGATCCCGGATCGGGCTTGCCCCGGACTTGATCCGGGGTCCGGGATGGCAGCCTCCTGGCTGACGCCCCGCAAGGGCATCTGTCACTGAAACGCCACCTCGTCGAAGCTGCGCAGCTTGCGGCTGTGCAGGCGCTGGCTGCCCTCGGCGCGCAGGATCTCGATGGCGCGCATGCCGATGCGCAGGTGCTGGTCGACGCGCTCGCGGTAGAACTGGTTGGCCATGCCGGGCAGCTTGATCTCGCCGTGCAGGGGTTTGTCGCTGACGCACAGCAGCGTCCCGTAAGGCACGCGGAACCGGAAGCCGTTGGCCGCGATGGTGGCGCTTTCCATGTCCAGCGCGACGGCGCGGCTCTGGCTGAAACGGCGCTGGGGCATGTTGCCCGGAAGCAGCTCCCAGTTGCGGTTGTCCGTGCTCGCGACGGTGCCCGTGCGCATGATGCGCTTGAGCTGGGCGCCGGTGCACTGCGTCACGTCGGCGACCGCCTGCTCCAGCGCCAGCTGGATTTCGGCCAATGCGGGGATGGGCACCCACAGCGGCAAGTCCTCGTCCAGCACATGGTCCTCGCGCACGTAGGCGTGCGCCAGTACGTAGTCGCCCAGCTGCTGGCTGTTGCGCAGGCCCGCGCAATGGCCAAGCATCATCCAGGCATGCGGGCGCAGGACGGCGACGTGGTCGGTGATGGTCTTGGCATTGGCCGGTCCCACGCCGATGTTGATCATGGTGATGCCGCTGTGGTCCGGGCGCGTGAGGTGGTAGGCCGGCATCTGCGGCAACCTCGCGGGCACCGCACCCACGGCGTCCCCGCCCTCGGCGGCCAGGCCGGCGCGCCGTGTGACGACATTACCCGGTTCCACAAAGGCGGTGTAGCCGCTCTGGGGATTCGCCATCTCCTCGTGCCCCAGGCGCACGAATTCGTCGATGTAGAACTGGTAGTTGGTGAACAGCACGAAGTTCTGGAACCAGTCCGGCGCCGTTCCGGTGTAGTGGCGAAGCCGGTGCAGCGAATAGTCCACCCGCGCCGCGGTAAACAGTGCCAGCGGCTGCGCCGCGCCGGACCGGGGCTCCCAGGTGCCGTTGGCGATGCCATCGTCCATCGCACCCAGGTCCGGCAGGTCGAAGACATCGCGCATCAGCAGGCGCCGCTCCGGGCTCAGGGTGCCTTCGATATGGTCGTTCTCCGCGAACGAGAAGTGGACGGGGATGGGTTGTGTACTGGTGCCCACTTCAAGCTCGACGCCATGGTTTTGCCGCAGCAGCCGGAACTGCTCCAGGTAGTAGCGGCCGTACAGGTCAGGCCGGGTCAGCGTGGTCTCGAAACGGCCCGCACCGGCCACGAAGCCATAACTGAGCCCGAGGTTTTCCAGTGCCGCCTGGCGCACCACCGTGTCCGTGTGGATGCGGACGAAGGGGTAGCAGGCCCGCACATGGCCGGGCAGGGATTCCCCGCCCACGAATCGCTGCATGGCGTCGCGAAGGTGGTCGATCTGCTGCGAGTAAATGGCCCGCACCTGTGCCAGCGCGCTCTCTGGGTCGCCGTGGCGCGTGGGGGCGATAAATGGCGGCATATAGGGCATAAAGGCTATTGTGCAACGCGCAAACGCAGAGTTTGCCTCGCCTGCCCGTCCCCTGGCCGCTCGCGAGAAGCCGTCCTACAAGGTGTAACGAAACCCCCTGACGTTACAAACGCCGCCCTCCTGCGAAAGTTAGCCCATGGCGAATCGCCGGTTTAACTTGCATCTGAAGGAGTTGAGCGAATGAGAACAGCAACAGCCGCAGCCGTCGACAATCCCTTTGTGCTAATGACGGACCCGGGGCGCGTGCGCCAGATGATCGACGAATCGGAATCCCTGAGCCGATTGAGCCAGCGCCGATGCCATCCCTTGGACAAAGCCGTGATCCGCAGCGCCAGCGCCGAGTTGGCGGCTTACGACGCCAAGATCGACCGCACCACGATCTACCTGCCGCCCGACGAAGAAAAGTCCTCGAACCTGGTCCGTTCCTTTCCAGAACCGGTCAACTGACTCATCCACCTCGCCCTTGGCCCTGGCCACGCCCGCGGCCCTCGTCATCGCCCGGTGAGCGGCGCCAGCCACGCCGATCGTCGGCCTGACGGCCGCCGCCCTCCGCCCGCTCCCGCCCTTCGCCACGCTGCGGCGCCACCGGGTGGGCCACGGCCGGCGCAACGAACTGGGGTTGTGCCGGTTGCTGGGCGGCACGCTGCTGCTGCAGCTGCTCTTGCGACTGCCGTTGGTGCTGCAGCCGATCCTGCATCGCTTGCTGCTGGCGCATCGCATGATCGCGCTGAAGCTGTTGCGCCTCCTGCGCCCGCCGCTGGCCATCGAGTTGCCGCTGCACCTGAACCTGCTGCTCGCGCTGCAGCCGTTCCTGCTGCG
>DATMBW010000418.1:0-5646 GCA_035559095.1 Ramlibacter sp. | reverse complement strand
ATGGCTTGCATGTCCTTCATCGAGGCCGGCGCGCCGGCGTGATGCCCATGATGCGAAGCCTCATTGTTGGTGGCGCAGCCGGCCAGCACGCCCGCGAGAAACGCGGCGGAAATGGGGGACGCGATCGAATACCGGTGCATGGCAACTCCTTTTGCGAGCAATATAAACGAGATGCCGCCGTCCCGTTTTCGCGCGAAGCAACCGCGATTGCGGCCGCCGGTTTGAAACCAAAGCTATCACCGTGCTCATGGTCGAGATGGACGCGCGCCATTCATCATTTTGCGACGCGTGCTGGGATAAGGCTGTGGATAAGCGGTGTGTTCGCGGTGAACAGAAAACACGCCCCGGCGCAACTCGGGCGGCAGCGTGGAAAGACGCCTCGGCCTGACGCTTCATCCAGTCGTTCACCTCCTGCTGTGGAGATCGGGCATCAGTCAGACCGAGCGGCAAATCAGCGTTGCGCGAGGCTTGATTTTGTTGGCATGCATACGTACATTGGCGACCGGTGACACCGAACAACAACTGACTCCGACGGAATTTCGCACCCCCATGCAGGTTGTTTTCCATGCTTCAATCACTGGACAAAAAAGTCGGCGAATGGCGTAACGCCGACGAGAAGGCGCGCGAGGCCGAAAAGGCACTGGCCCGCATGCCGTTCTACCAAGGAGACGGCCCGCCACCGACTGAAGATCTCGTTGCCGAGGCAAAGCTGCTGCGCAAAGTCGCGAACGAAAAATTGAAGGCCGCCATCGAGGCGATCAAGCCGCAGGCGTAGCGTCCTTAAGCGGCCGGCCTCACACCACCATGGGCGTTGCCGCTCCGTCCATCGACAGGATGGCGCCCGAGATATAGCCCGCGCGCGGCGAAGCGAGGAACACCACGGCATTGGCGATGTCCTCGGGGAGCGCCAAGCGGCCCAGCGGCATGCGCGCCTGCGCCTGGCGCAGCGCCTCCTCTTCGCTGATCCCCCGCAGCCTCGCATCGGCCGCGATGCCCTGCGCCATGCGGTCGGTCAGGGTCAGCGCCGGATTCACCGCGTTGACGCGAACGCCGCGCGGGCCGTAGGCTGCGGCCAGGCCCGCGCTGGCCAGCATCAGGGCCGCGTTGGCGGCGCCGCCCGCGAGATGGGTGGGCGTGGCCACCTTGCCGCCCATGCCCACGACGTTGACGATCGCGCCGCTGCCGCGTTCGGCCATGCGCTTGATCAGGGGGTCCATCACGTTGACGTAGGTGAAGAACTTCGCCCGCATGGCCGATTGCCAGGCCGGCGGCGCCAACTCGTCGAAGGGTGTTCGAAGCGCCGCGCCGGCGGAATTGACAAGGATGTCGATCGGTCCGCCGCCCTGCCATGCGGCATTCACGGCCGCCAGCGCAGCGTCGGCCTCTTCCAGGTCGGCCTCGTAGCCCGCCACCGCGTGAACGCCGGCTTTCAGTTGCGCGATGGCCGCGTCCAGGTTGGCGCGGCTGCGCCCGACGAGGCTCACGCGCGCACCTTCGGCCAGGAATGCGCGGGCGCAGGCCAGCCCGATACCCCGGCTGCCGCCGGTCACCAGCACATGCTTGTCGGTCAATTGCAGATCCATCATGTCCTCGCGTTTCGCCGCCCCGGGAAGCATGCACTGTACCGCCCGGCCTTTGGCGCACAACTCCCCGGCTTCGCCGGATTTCATTTCGGTCCAGCCCAGGTCCAGCTTGAAGCGGTACGCCCGGCAACTTGGCACGCCGCTGCAGTTGCCCGAAGCCGCGAGCTTCGCCGCGATCGAGGCCGCGCTCGTACGCTGACGCTTTGCCCCAACTGCTATAATCGCCAGCTCAGCGGCTGTAGCTCAGTTGGATAGAGTACTTGGCTACGAACCAAGGGGTCGTGGGTTCGAATCCTGCCAGCCGCGCCATATAAATCCAACAGATTCGATGGGTTACGTCTTGTTCGACGTAACCCATTTTTCTTTGGCGTGACTTGTTGCGTGCATTTGCCGTTTCTCATTCATTGACCACGCGCAGCAGCGTGGTCCGCGGGCCAACGTTCGCTTTCGCTTCGCGTGCCGGCCTCGGGCGTGCTACTTCGCCCCGCCCTCGCTCGCGCCGCGCAGGCCGCCGAAACGCCTGAAGTAGGCGGCGTCGGCCTCGGGAACCGGTCCTTCGGCGGTCTCGAGCGTCGCGAGCACATGGCGCTCGGCGGCCGCCTCGACTTGGCGGTAGAGGTTGCGGCACAGCGCGCGGGCCGCCGCGCCCGGCCAGTCGTGCGGCATCAGCTCGTCGGGCAGCATCGGGTCGCGCAGGATCGCGCGGCGATAACCGTGCATCAGCAGTGTGCGCACCACGAAGCACAGCTCGTCATCGGGCTCGCTGGCGCCCTTCAACGTCTGCCACACCGGCCGGAACGCATCGAGGAAGTGGCTGTAGTCGGCGCCCAGCCGGTCGATGTCCCAGCAGGCCCGCACCACATCGGCGAACGCGTCCTGCGTAACCCATGGCGCGGCCTGGCCCCGCAACGCGAAGATCGGACTGCTGGCATCGGCAAGAAGTCGATGCAGGGCGGTCTCGTCCGGATCCGGGTGCAGCATGATCCCGTTGCCCAGCTGCCCAAAGCCGAGCCAGCCGAGATCGCGCCGCAGCGTTTCGCGCTCTTCGGCGTCCAGGGTCGCGACGCCCAGGGCGACGACCGTCCAACTGCGGTCCCAGGGGCGCTGCGCATAGCGGTAGATGCGGTCGTGGGCCGCGTCGAATCGGCGCCGGCCCAGTTCGGTCAGGCGATAGTCGCTGCGCCGGCCGGAAGACTGGGGCACCAGCCAGCCCTCCTTGGCCAGCCGGAACATCGAGGTCCTGACCACGCGCTCATTCAATCCGAGCCGGTCGACCAGCCTGATCACGCTGCCCAGCCACGCATTGCCGCCGTGGTGCGCGATGGCGTCGCCGTAGACGGTGACGATCAGCGATTTCGCCTTCGGCTTGAGCCGCTCGAGCAGCGAGCCGATGAGGTCGTCTTTCGCGCGGGCCATCACGCAGCGCCCGCGGCAAGCATGCGGCCCGGCCCAGGCGCTGGTCCGCAAACGGCTGGATATGACACAAAATATTCTTGCATTCTTTATTTTCTGCAATACACTCCTGGCGACGCCAAGGACGAATCTGGCAAAAGCGCTGTCAAAAGCGATACATGTAGCGTTGAAACATTGTATCAAATGTCATTTGTCACGCAACGCTACTTGGCCGTCGAGGAGACGCGATGACGACTACCCAATCGATTCCGACCTATTGCTACAACTGCGTCTCGGGGCCCGACCTGCTGAAGGTTCGAGTCGAAGACGGGGTGGCGGTGTGCGTCGAGCCCAACCAGGACGGCAAGGGGATCCACCCGGCCGATGGCAGGCCCTGTGTCCGGGCCTATGGCCTGGTGCAGAAGACATACAACCCGCATCGCGTGCTGACGCCGATGAAGCGCACCAACCCGCGCAAGGGTCGTCACGAGGATCCCGGGTTCGTGCCGATTTCATGGGACGAAGCGCTCGACACGGTGGCGGCCCGCCTCACCGACATCCGCGCGCGCGGGCTGCTCGATGACATGGGACTGCCGCGCGTGGCGGCCACCTTCGGCCACGGCGGCACGCCGGCCAGCTACATGGGCACCTTCCCCGCCTTTCTCGCCGCCTGGGGGCCGATCGACTACAGCCTGGGCTCGGGCCAGGGCGTCAAGTGCACCCATTCCGAGCACCTGTACGGCGAGTTCTGGCACCGCGGCTTTACCGTCTGCGCCGACACGCCCCACACGCGCTACATCGTTTCCTTCGGCGCCAATGTCGAGGTCACCGGCGGGGTTTGCGCGGTGCGCCGTCACGCCGACGCGCGCATCCGCGGCGTCAAGCGCGTGAATATCGAGCCGCATCTGTCGGTGACCGGTGGCTGCTCCGCCGAGTGGGTGCCGATCAAACCCAAGACCGACCCGGCCTTCATGCTCGCGATGCTGCACGTACTGCTGTGCGAGGTGGCGCTCGAACGGCTGGATGTGCCTTGCCTGCGCGACCGCACGGCCTCTCCGTACCTGGTCGGGCCCGACGGCTATTACCTGCGCGATGCCGCCAGCGGCAAGCCGCTGGTCTGGGACGAGCGCAGCGCATCGGCGCTGCCGTTCGACACCGCCGGCGCGGCGCCGGCACTGGTGGGCAGCTTCAACGTGCCCCACGCCGTCACGCACCGCGCCGATGGCGAGGTGGCCCAGTTCGAATCCGTCGTCGGACGCACGGCCTTCACCGAGACGATTGAGGCGATGCGACCGTTCACGCCGGAATGGGCAGCGCAGATTTGCGACGTGCCCGCCGCCACCATTCGCCGCGTGGCGATGGAGTATCTGGACAACGCCTGCATCGGCGAGACCATCGAAATCGACGGGCGCACGCTGCCCTTCAGGCCGGTGGCGGTGACGCTGGGCAAGACCGTCAACAACGGCTGGGGCGCTTTCGAATGTTGCTGGGCGCGCACCGTGCTCGCGGTCATCGTCGGCGCGCTCGAAGTGCCGGGGGGAACGCTGGGCACGACGGTGCGCCTGAACAAGCCGCACGACAACCGGCTGCTCAGCGTCAAGCCGGGCGAGGACGGCTTCATGTCCTGCAACTTCAACGCCACCACCAGCGAGGGTTGGGCCGCCGAGCCGACCGGGCGCAATGCGCACCGCACTCTGGTCCCGCATGTGGGCAATTCGCCCTGGAGCCAGGCGCTGGGGCCCACCCATCTGGCCTGGATGTTCATGCGCGAGGCGCCCGAGGCGTGGCCGAAGCCGACCATGCCCGAGTTGTGGTTCGCCTACCGCACCAACCCGGCGATCTCTTTCTGGCAGATCGACCGCCTGGCCGAGACCATTTCGAAGATGCCGTACATCGTGTCGTTCGCCTACACGATGGACGAGACCAACCACATGGCCGACATCCTGTTGCCCGAGGCATCGGACCTGGAAGGCACGCAGCTGATTCGCTGCGGCGGCACCAAGTTCATCGAGCAGGCCTGGAGCTATCGGGGCGTGGTGTTGCGCCAGCCGGTTGTGGCTCCGCAGGGCGAAGCGCGCGACTTCACCTGGATTGCAACGGAGCTGGCGCGGCGCACGGGGTTGCTGCCTGCCTATATCGACCGGCTGAACCGGGGCACGGCCTTGTTGCCGCTCAAGGGCGAGGGCTACGACTATTCGCTGCCGACCGACCAGGTGCCGCAAACCGATGCGATCTGGGACGCGGTTTGCAAGGCGGCGACGGCCGACCTGAGCGGCGGCGCCGAGGTCAAGGGCCTGGACTGGATGAAGGAGAACGGCTTCTACGTCGTTCCGCACACCCGCGTCGACTGGTACCTCACGCCCACGCTGCAAGAGCAGGGGCTGCGCTTCGAGCTGCCTTACCAGGAACGGCTGCTGCGCATCGGCGAGGAGCTCAAGCGCCGGCTGCACGGCAAGGGCATCCACTGGTGGGACAAGCAGCTCGACGAATACCGCGCGCTGCCGGCCTGGCACGACGTGCCCGGCCTGTGGACGCAGGCCGTGGTGGCCGCGGGCAAGAATCCCGACGACTACCCGTTCTGGGGCATCACGACCAAGAGCATGCAGTACAGCGCGGGCAACAACGTCGGCATCCCGCTGATGAACGAGGTCGGCGCCAACGTGCGCGGCCA
>DATMBW010000417.1:0-3717 GCA_035559095.1 Ramlibacter sp. | reverse complement strand
CGTGCACGGAACCGAGCGCCGCGCTTTCGACGGGGCCGTGAGCCTGCTTTCGACCCATCCGCTGCGGATTGTGGAAGACGCGGCGCTGACGCTGGCCGCCCAGGATCCGCGGCTGCGGGTGGCGAACAAGCGCGGCTCGGTCGCACTGCATTACCGGCAAGCCCCTGAGCTCGAGCCACAGTGCCTGCAGGCCATGCAGCGCGCCGTGGAGCAATCCCCGGGCCTGACCTTGCTGCGCGGCAAGATGGTGGTCGAGGCCAAGCCGGGCGGCGCCAGCAAAGGCCACGCGATCGAAGCATTCCTGCACGAGCCGCCGTTTGCCGGCCGCACGCCGGTCTTCGTCGGCGACGATTTCACCGATGAAGTGGGCTTTTCCACCGTGCAGCGCATGCAGGGCCTGGGCATCAAGGTCGGCGAAGGCGCCAGCGTCGCCTGGCACCGCATGGCCTCGCCGGCCGCACTGCGCCACGAACTGCAGGCGGCCGTGGCCGCCAAGGCCGGCAAGGTGAACGCATGACCGAGGCGATGCAGCCGGCCGCGGCCTCCCTGAACATGGGCTTGATCGGCAACTGCGCCTACAGCGCCCTGGTCGACGAGCGCGGCCGCATCGTCTGGTGCTGCCTGCCGCGTTTCGACGGCGATCCGGTGTTCAACGCGCTGCTCGACGCGAGCGACGCCGGCAGCGTCTGGACGTTCGAGATCGAGGGCTTCGAGCGCAGCGAACAGGACTACAAGCCCAACACCGCCATCCTGCTCACACGCTTGTACGATCACCAGGGCCAGGGCATCGAGATCACGGACTTCGCCCCGCGCTTCACCAGCCGCGATCGCATGTTCCGGCCGCTGACGCTGATTCGTCGTGTCAAGGTGATTTCGGGCACCCCGCGGGTGCGGGTGATGATGCGGCCGCGCTTCGACTGGGGCCGTTACACGCCTACCATCACGCAGGGCAGCCACAACATCCGTTACGTCGGCACGCCGCAGACGCTGCGCCTGACCAGCGATGCCCCGCTGAGCTACGTGCTGGCCGAAACGTTCTTCGTGGTCGATCGGCAGATGAACTTCATCCTGGGCCCGGACGAAACGCTGCAGGGCGGCATCGAGGAAACGGCCCGGCTGTTCGAACAGGAAACCGCCAGCTACTGGTGCACCTGGGCACGGCGGCTGGCGATTCCGCTGGAGTGGCAGGACGCCGTGATCCGGGCCGCGATCACGCTCAAGATGTCCCTGTTCGAGGACACCGGCGCGATCGTCGCCGCGATGACCACCAGCATCCCGGAGGCGCCGAACAGCGGCCGCAACTGGGATTACCGGTTCTGCTGGCTGCGCGACGCGTTCTTCGTGGTGCGCGCACTCAACAGCCTGTCCGAAGTGGGCACCATGGAGGACTACCTGCGCTGGCTCAACAACATCGTGGTGCGCTCGGGCGGCGGGCATATCCAGCCCCTGTACGGTATCGGCCAGGAACAGCAGCTGCCCGAAGCGATCCTGGGCCACCTGCCGGGGTACCGCGGCCAGGGCCCGGTGCGCGTGGGCAACCAGGCCCAGGAGCATTTCCAGCACGACGTGTACGGCAACATCATCCTGGGCGCCTCGCAGTCGTTCCACGACCATCGGCTGTTTCGCCGCGCCGGCCGCACCGAGTTCGGCTACCTCGAAGCCGTGGGCGAACAGGCCTTTCGCGTTTACGACCAGCCCGACGCGGGCATGTGGGAATTGCGCACGCGCGCGCGCATCCATACCTCCTCGGCCCTGATGTGCTGGGCCGCCTGCGACCGGCTGGCCAAGGTGGCCTCCACGTTGCGCCTGCCCGAGCGCATCCGGTTCTGGCGCGAGCGGGCCGACAAGATCCGCGAGCGCATCCTGCGCGATGCCTGGAACGAACAGCGCCAGTCCTTTGCCGAGAGTTTCGGCGGGCGCGACCTGGACGCCAGCGCGCTCCTGATGGTCGAAGTGGGCTTCATCGACCCCAACGATGCGCGTTTCATCGCCACGGTGGACGCCCTCGAGAGATCGCTATGCGACGGCCCCTACATGCGCCGCTACGAGGCGCCCGACGATTTCGGCAAACCCGAAACCGCCTTCAACATCTGCACGTTCTGGCGCATCGACGCCTTGGCCCGGATCGGGCGCAGGGGCCAGGCCCGCGAGATTTTCGAGGTCATGCTCAAGAGCCGCAACCCGCTGGGCCTGCTGTCCGAGGACACCCATCCCGTGACCGGCGAGATGTGGGGCAACTTCCCGCAAACCTATTCGATGGTCGGCCTGATCAACGCGGCGGTGCGCTTGTCGGCGCCGTGGGATACGGTCATATGAAGGTTGAGCGTTCGGCGTCGGGCGTTGAGCGGGCGAACCAGTTCACGCCCAACGCTCACACTCAACGCTGAACGAACGCTCAACGGGAACGTCGATATGCCGCGCCTGGTCGTCGTCTCCAACCGCGTGGCGGATCCGCGCAAGACGGCGGCAGGGGGCTTGGCGGTGGCATTGGCCGAGGTGCTGAGCAACACGGGCGGCCTGTGGTTCGGCTGGAGCGGCAAGATCGTCGAAGCGTCGCAGGGCGGCAAACAGGGCGAGGGCGAGCTGCACACGCAGCAGGCGGGCCCCGTGAAGCTGGTCACCCTGGACTTAAGCCGCGATGACCACAACGCGTTTTACCTGGGCTATTCCAACGGCGTGCTGTGGCCGGTGTTTCATTACCGGCTGGACCTGGCCGACTTCGACCCCGGCTATATCGCCGGCTATCGGCGCGTGAACCAGCTGTTCGCGCGCAAGCTCAAGCCGCTGCTGCGCGAGGACGACATCGTCTGGGTGCACGACTACCACCTCATTCCACTGGCGGCGGAATTGCGTGCCCTCGGCTGCAACCAGCGAATCGGATTCTTCCTGCACATCCCGTTGCCGCCGCCGCTGATCCTGGCGGCGATCCCGGGGCACGACTGGCTGATCCGGGCGCTGTTCGCCTATGACCTGGTCGGGTTCCAGAGCCAGGCCGACCATTCGCACTTCTGCAGCTATGTCGAGACCGAGGCCCACGCGCAAAGCCTCGGCGAAGGACGCTGGCGCGCCTTCAACCGCACGGTGCAAGCCGGACCGTTCCCGATCGGCATCGACGTGGAGGAATTCACGGCGCTGGCCGACGCGCCCGAAGGTCGGGAAATGTACGAACGCATGCGGCGCGAGTACTCGCGCCGCAAGCTGCTGGTGGGCGTGGACCGGCTCGACTATTCGAAAGGGCTGCCGCAGCGCATGCGCGCCTTCCGCGAGCTGCTGCAGCGGTATCCCGAAACGCACAACAGCGCGACCCTGATTCAGATCGCATCACCCAGCCGCGAAGACGTCAGCGCCTACAACGACATCCTGCACGAGCTGGAAAGCCTGTGCGGATCCATCAACGGCAACTTCGGCGAACTCGATTGGATGCCGGTGCGCTACATGCACCGCACGGTGGCGCGCGCCCGCATCCCGGGCCTGTACCGCGCCAGCCACGTGGCGCTGGTCACGCCGCTGCGCGATGGCATGAACCTGGTGGCCAAGGAATATGTGGTGGCGCAGAACCCGGACGACCCCGGCGTGCTGGTGTTGTCGCGCTTCGCCGGCGCGGCCGAACAGTTGAGGGAGGCGCTGCTGGTCAACCCCTACGACATCGAGGGCACGGCCGCCGCCATCCAGCTCGCGCTGCAGATGCCGCTGGAAGAGCGCCGCGCAAGGCACCAG
>DATMBW010000416.1:0-14421 GCA_035559095.1 Ramlibacter sp. | reverse complement strand
ACGAAGTCCATCAGCAGCGAATTGAAGATACAGCCCGTCGCAAAAGCCAGCGTCATTCCGCCAAGCATCGCGCTGGCTGGCCGGCTTGCCCGCGCCGCGTGCCGGAATGTCAGGCCCAGCCACGTGAGGAACAGAACGAGCGCCGGCACGCCGCCGCTGATCAACTGCATGAGGTACTCGTTATGCGGGTTGGCTGCCCGTACCCAGACGTCCTGCGGATGTGCCTGCGGCGATGCCCCGTCGGGATAACGCTCACGAGTCGCCTGTTCGTTAACGGCGGAGTAGTTGGCGAAGCCCGCGCCGGTCAGCCCGTGCCGGATCACCAGGTCGCGTGCGACGCGCAGCAGCTCGATGCGTATGCCGGTGGAACTCAGGGCGCCGGAGCGGTCGGCCGGCTGCGAGCCGGCCACCGTTTCCTTCACGCGGCTGCTCACGGTGGCCGAACCCATGGCCACGGCCAGCACCAACAGCGGAATCGCCAGCGCCGCCAGCCAGCGCCAGCGCCGCGGACTGTGCAGCCAGGCCGCGCAGGAAGCGAGCACCAGGAGCACTACGTGCCCGGTGCGTCCATCGATCGCGAACAGCACCGTGACGGCCAGGAATGCCGAAATGGCGCGTGCCGGCCAGGGGCGCCGCTGTCCGTCAGCCCGCACCAGCAACACGAACGCACAAACCGCCAGTGCGAATCCGGCTGAAATACGCCGGTTTCCAAGCAGCGCGTAAAGCCGCGGCTCGAACAAGGCGGCCCAGTACATCGCCGCCAGCACCACCGCGCCGGCGATCAGGCAGCGGAAGAACACGAGCCGGTGGCGCGGGTCGTGCAGCAAGGCCAGCAGCAGCGGCGCGACGAGAAGTTCCTGGTATTTGTTGATCGCGTGTCCGCCGTTACTACTCGGTCCCGTGACGATGAGCGTGTGCACGGCGATGTATGCGAGCAGGAGCAATCCGGCCGCCATGACGGGATCTCTCCACGGCGCGAGGCGAATGATCCCGCCCGGCCGCGCCAGGATCAGGAGCGCCAGCGCGAACTCCGCGGTGCCAACGCCGGCCGAGGAAAACGGCAGGAAAAAGCCCAGGCCGGCAAGGGCGAGCCCCAGCAGGACGTACCAGAGGGGAGCTTCGTTGCGGCCGATTTCAGGAGCCGCCGGAGAGCCAGGCGTCATGTCGCTCCGAACTGTAGTGCGTGCAGGCGTGCGTAGAGCCCACCTTCAGCCAATAACTGCGCATGGCTGCCGCTTTCCGCCAATTTGCCCTGGTCCAGCACCAGCACACGATCGGCATGTTCGATGGTCGACAGCCGGTGGGCGATGATGAGCGTCGTGCGGCCGGCCATCAGCCGCTGCAACGCCTCCTGCACTTGCCGTTCGGACGCGGTGTCCAGGGCCGAGGTTGCCTCGTCCAGGATCAGCACCGGAGCATCCTTGTACAGCGCGCGCGCGATCGCCAGCCGCTGTCGCTGGCCTCCCGACAGCGTCACCGCGTTGTGGCCCGCCACCGTATCCAGCCCTTCCGGCAGCGATGCGACGAACTCGTCGAGGTTGGCGGCGGCTACGCACTCGCGCAGGCGCTGTTTGTCGGCTGTGCCGCCCAGCGTGATGTTGGCCGCGAGCGAATCGTTGAACATCACCACGTCCTGGCTCACCAGGGCGAACTGGCGGCGCAAGGCATCGAGCCGCCAGCCGGCGACGTTGTGCCCATCCAGTGAAACCCGGCCGGATGAAGGAGAAACAAACCGTGGCAGAAGGTTGGCCAGCGTTGTCTTGCCCGAGCCCGATGGACCTACCACGGCCACGATCTGGCCCGGCTCGATGGTGAGCGTCACGGCGTCCAGCGCGGGCGGGCTGTTTTCGCGGAAACGGACGGTCACTGAATCGAGCTCGATATGGCCTTGCGCCCGCTCGAGCGCATACGTGCCGCCGGATTCGGCCGGCGTGTGCTCGATCAGGTCCATGGCGCGCTGCACCGCCGCCAGGCCGCGCGAAATCGGGTTTGCAACTTCCGACAGCCGCTTGATCGGAGCGATCAACATCAGCATCGCGGTGATGAAAGCCGCGAACGTGCCGACCGTGATGCCGTCGCGGCTCTGCCAGAGGGCAATCGAAATAACGGCCGAAAGCGCCGCTGCGGCGAGCATGTGGGTCAGCGGCGTGATCGACGCGGAGGCCACCGCTGTCTTCATGGCCAGCCGCCGCAACGCGGAACTGAGATCGGCGAAGCGGCGCGCCTGCGCGGGCTGCGCGCCGTGCAATCGCACCACGCGGGCGGCCAGCACGTTTTCCTCGACGACATAGGCCAGGTCGTTGGTGGCCGCCTGCGTGCTGCGCGCAATGCGGTAGAGCCGGCGCGATACCGTGCGCATCAGCCAGCCGACGCCCGGCACGATCAGCAGCACGATCAGCGTCAGTTGCCAGTTCAGGTACACGAGGTAGGCCAGCAGCGCCACCAGCGCGACGCTGTCCTTGAGCAGTCCCGTCACGGCGTTCACCAGCAGCGTCGAGCCATTTTGGACTTCGAACACGACCGTGTTGGACAGCGTCGTCGCGTTCTGTTCGCGAAACAAGCCAAGCCGGGCATCGAGCAGCCGCGCAAACATGTCCTGCCGCAGCGACCGCAGGCCGTCCTGGGTGATGCGGGCCAGGGCGAGGTCGGCCACGAATCCGGCGAGGCCGCGCACCGCGAATAGCAGCAGCAGAGCCGCCGGCACCATCCAGAGCGGAATGCCGCCGGCCTTGAAGCCGCGATCGAGCAGCGGCTTGAGCAGCGCGGGCAGCAGGGGCTCGAGCGCCGATGAAACCACCGTCGCCAGTGCGGCCAACGCCCAATAGCGCCGGGCCCTGCCGAAGTAGGGCAGGAGCCAGCGCAGGACGGTTGCGTCAACTCGAATCATGGGGTGAATGCTGCACCATTGTGCCAATGGACGCCCGCGGCCGCGCCCCGGGACATGGTCGACCACTCTCTTGGCGATGCAATAATGAGCCGATCGATCGAATCCCGGGATTATGCCGTGGGACGGCGGGCCGCCTCTCACGCATTGCCATGACCACACTCAGCATCGTCATCGTCGCCAAGAACGAGGCCGCCAACATCGCGGAATGCGTGCGCTCCGCCCGTTTTGCCGACGAAATCATCGTTCTCGACTCCGGCAGCGCCGACGGCACGCCCGATCTCGCGCGTGCCGAGGGCGCGACGGTGCTGGTCACCGACTGGCCCGGCTACGGGCCCCAGAACAACCGGGGCATCGACCGCGCCAGCGGCGACTGGTTTTTCTCGCTCGACGCGGACGAGCGCATCAGCCCCGAATTGGCCGCCGAGATCCGTTCCGCGATCGAGCGCGATGATGTGAACGGCTACCGCGTGCCGCGCACTTCCATGTATTGCGGCCGCTTCATCAAGCATGCCGGCTGGAGCCCGGATTACACCTGGCGCCTCGCGCGTCGCGGCAATGGTCGATTCACCGGGCACTACCTGCACGCGCACCTCGAAGTGGACGGCCCCACGGGAACGCTGCGCCAGCCGATCGTCCACTACAGTTTCCGGTCCATGGAATCCGTGCTGGAAAAGCTGAACCGGTATTCCACGGCAAGCGCGCGCGACATGACCGCCGGCCATCGGCGCGGCTCGCTGGGCCGCGCCATCGTTCATGGCCTGTGGGCGTTTTTCCGGACCTATGTCCTGCGGCTCGGTTTCCTCGACGGCCGCTGGGGATTCATGCTCGCCGTCTCGAACGCCGAGGGCACTTACTACCGCTACGTCAAGCTGTGGCTCCTGCAGCGCCATGGGGTGGCGGACAGCGCTCCATGACGACGGCGTACGTCGTTCTCACCTACAACCGATCCGATGCGCTGCTGGCCGTGCTGCGTGCATTGGCGCCGCAATGCACGCCGCGCGACAAGGTGCTGATCGCCGACGATGGATCGCGACCCGAGCATCTTCAGGCCTTGCGCCAAGGCCTGCCCGCTTTTTCCTGCGCGGTGCGGCATGTGTGGCATCCCGACGTCGGCTTCACGGCGGCGCGAGCGCGCAATCTCGGTGCTCTCCACGCACAGGCCGACTACATCGTCTTTCTCGACGGAGATTGCGTGCCGAACCGGCAGTTCACGCAGCAGCACGGGGCCCTCGCGCAGGCCGGCCATTTCGTGAACGGCAGCCGGGTGCTTCTCAGCGAGCGCTTGAGCCGGCGCGCATTGAGTGGCGAAATCCGGCTCGACATGCTGCAACGCGCCGACTGGCTGCGGCTGCGCCTCTCAGGTGACGTTAACAAACTGACGCATCTTCTTTACTGGGCGAGTGCACCTGGACGGGTAGAAACCGTTTTTCGTTGGAAAGGCATCCGCAGCTGCAATCTTGGCGTCTGGTATCGTGATCTGGAGGCGGTCAACGGCTTCGACGAAACTTTTAGCGGCTGGGGCCATGAAGACGCGGATCTGGTGCTCAGGCTGCATCATCATGGCTGCCGACGGAAGAATGGATACTTGGCCACCGAGGTGTTTCACCTCTGGCATCCGGAAAACAGCCGGGCGGAGGAAGCCGGCAACCGGAATCGGGTTCTCGAACGCATGCGGGGTGAGCAAATCCGCGCTGAAGCAGGCCTGGCCGAACTGGCTCGCGGCCCGGCCCCGACCGTGACCGTTTTGAACGACTGATGAAAGAACGAACAGCATGAACATCCCGGCAAAGTGGCGGCGACGCCAGGTGGTGGCTCTCTTCGGGGCAGCGGCCCTGCCGGCCCTGGCGCAGTTTCGTGTGGAAGTCACGGGAGTCGGCCTGACGCAATTGCCGATCGCGATCGCGCCCTTCCGCGGCGAGGGGCAGGCGCCGCAGAAGATCGCCGCCATCATCCAGGCCGACCTGGAACGCAGCGGCCAGTTCCGGGCCATCGACCCGGCCGGCGCCGCGCTGGACGAAACCAGCCGCCCCGACCTCACGCCGTGGCGGCAGAAGGGCGCCGACTCGCTGGCCCTCGGCAGCGTCGCGCGGCTGGCGGACGGGCGCTGGGACGTGCGCTTTCGGCTGTGGGACGTGGTGCGCGGCCAGGACCTGGGCGGCCAGAGCTACGCCGTCACCGCGGGCGACCTGCGTCTGGCGTCGCATCGCATCGCCGACTACATCTATGAAAAGCTCACCGGCGAGAAGGGCGTGTTTTCCACCCGGATCACCTACGTGACCAAGGCCGGCAACCGCTACAACCTCTGGGTCGCGGATTCCGACGGCGAGAACGCGCAGTCGGCGCTGGCCAGCGGCGAACCCATCATCTCGCCGGCCTGGTCGGCCAACGGCGCGCAACTGGCCTATGTTTCGTTCGAGTCGCGCAAGCCGGTGGTGTATGTACACGACGTGGCCACGGGCAGAAGGCGCCTCATCGCCAACTTCCGCGGCTCCAACAGCGCGCCGGCCTGGTCGCCCGACGGGCGCACCCTGGCGGTGACGCTCAGTCGCGACGGCGGCTCGCAGCTGTACACCATCGACGCCAATGGGGGCGAGCCCCGGCGACTGACGCAGTCCTCCGGCATCGACACCGAGCCGCTGTATTCGCCCGACGGCCGCAGCATCTATTTCGTGAGCGACCGCGGCGGCGCTCCGCAGATCTATCGCATGCCGGCCAGCGGCGGCAACCCGGAGCGCGTGACCTTCACGGGCACTTACAACATTTCGCCAACCATTAGCCCGGACGGGCGGTGGCTGGCCTACATTTCCCGCGTCAGCGGGGCCTTCAAGCTCCAGGTAATGGAACTCGGCAGCGGCACGGTCAACACGATCACCGATACGAACGCCGACGAAAGCCCCAGTTTTGCGCCCAATAGCCGCCTGATCGTCTACGCGACACGGCAAAATGGCCGGGAAGCACTGATGACCAGCACCCTGGACGGCAAGATCAAGGCACGCCTTGCGGGCCAGGGTGGCGATATCCGCGAGCCCGACTGGGGTCCGTTTCAGAAATGACATTTTCAGGAGGTATTGGGATGATCAAGCGAATGTTCCTGGCCCTGGCCTTTGCCGCGGCCGCCGTGGGTTGCTCGAGCGTGAAGCTCGACGACGTGCCGGTCGAAGACAAGAGCGCCTCGGCCGTCGCGGGCCCGGGCGGGCCGGGCAGCGGCACGCAAAGCAGCGTGGCCCCGGTGGCGGCCGATCCGGCCGCCGGCACCGCGGCGGGACCAGCCAACGTGGCGAGGATCATCTACTTCGACTATGACAGCTACGTCATCAAGCCGCAGTTCCAGTCGCTGCTCGAAGGCCACGCGCGCTTTCTCAAGGCCAACAACGGCCGCAGGGTTTCGATCGAGGGCCACACCGACGAGCGCGGCGGTCGCGAATACAACCTGGCGCTGGGCCAGCGGCGCTCCGAAGCCGTTCGCCGGGCACTGGGCCTGCTCGGGGTGACGGACGGCCAGATCGAAGCGGTGAGCTTCGGCAAGGAAAAACCCGCCGCGCCGGGCAGCGATGAGACAGCATGGGCCCAGAACCGCCGGGCCGAAATCGTCTACCGATGATGAATACCACTTCCCGCCATCCAGAGCCCAATTGGCGCGCCGCGCTCGCCACCGGGTTGGCTGCGCTGTGCCTGGCCGCCAGCTCGGGCGCATCGGCCGCGCTGTTCGAAGACGACGAAGCGCGTCGGGCCATCATCGACCTGCGCCAGCGAGTCGAGGCCCAGCGGCTGGCGGGCGAGCGCCAGGCCGACGAGGCGCGCCGTGCCGGCGATGAGCTGCGCCGCAGCCTGCTGGAGCTGCAGTCCCAGATCGAAGCGCTGCGCGGGGAACTCGCCCGCATGCACGGACAGAACGAGCAACTGATGCGCGACCTGTCCGAGATCCAGCGGCGCCAGAAGGACATTGCGCAAGGCGTGGACGAGCGCTTGCGCAAGGTCGAACCGTCCAAGGTCTCCGTGGACGGCCGCGAGTTCATCGCCGACCCGACCGAGGCGCGCGATTTCGAGGCCGCCCTGGCCATCTTCCGGCGTGGCGAATTCCCGGCGGCGCAGGCGGCGTTCGCCGATTTCATCAAGCGCTATCCGCAAAGCGGCTTCAAGCCGACGGCCCTGTTCTGGCTGGGCAATGCCCAGTACGCCAACCGCGACTACAAAGGTGCCATCGGCAACTTCCGCGCGCTGCTGGCGCAGGCGCCGGACCATCCGCGCGCGGCCGAGGCCGTGCTGTCGATCGCGAACTGCCAGATCGAGCTGAAGGACAACCCCGGCGCGCGCCGCACGCTGGACGAGTTGATCAAGGCCTATCCGCAGTCCGAGGCGGCGGTCGCAGCCAGGGAGCGGCTGGCCCGGCTCCGGTAGGCGTCCAGCCGGTGCGAACACGCCCTCGACCCGGCTGCGCCGCCTCCTGGGCGGGGCATAGCCCGGCATGACCCACCTCGACGAAGCCGCCGACCTCCAGCGCCGTTTTGGCGGGCTGGAGCGTCTGTACGGTCTTGCCGGCGCCGCCGCGATCAGGTCGGCCCACGTGGCCGTGGTCGGGATCGGCGGCGTGGGTTCATGGGCGGCCGAAGCGCTCGCGCGCAGCGGCGTGGGCGAGCTGACCTTGATCGACCTCGACCATATCGCCGAATCCAACATCAACCGTCAAATCCATGCGCTGGCCAGCACGCTGGGCCAGGCCAAGGTGCGGGCGATGGCCGAGCGCATCGCGCAGATCAATCCGCGCTGCAAGGTGCATGGGCTCGAGGAGTTCGTCGAACCGGACAATTGGCCGCAGCTGCTGCCGGCAGGCGTGGATGGGGTGATCGACGCCTGCGACCAGGTCAGGGCCAAAGTCGCGATGGCGGCGTGGGCGCTGCGCACGGGCACGCTTTTCGTGGCTGCCGGCGCCGCGGGCGGCAAGCGGCTCGCGTACAAGGTCGACCTGGACGACTTGGCCAACACGACGCATGACCCGTTGCTGGCCCAAGTCCGCGCGCGCCTGCGCAAAATGCACGGCGCTGCGCGCGAGGGCAGGAAGATCGGCGTTGCCTGCGTATTCAGCCGTGAGGCGGTGGCGCCGCCGGATGCGTCTTGCGCGATCGAGGGTGATGGAACGCTCAACTGCCACGGCTACGGCTCGGTGGTCAGCGTCACCGCCACGTTTGGGCATTGCGCGGCAGGTTGGGTGCTCGACCGCCTCGCATTGCGGAAAACGGCGGATGCGACGATATAATTAAAGGCTTTGCTGCATCGTCACCACGAAGCAGCAAAGCATGGAAGGCGGCCACAAGGCGCCCATGGGACGTTAGCTCAGTTGGTAGAGCAGCGGACTTTTAATCCGTTGGTCACAAGTTCGAATCTTGTACGTCCTACCAGTATCCGTAAGGGTTTGCTGCTATCAATTACGCAGCAAGCCATTTTTGTCGACGGTCATGTAGCCAACAGCAGAGCTTCGCAAGAGTGCAGCGAAGGCTGTTCTTGTGATCCGCATGTCGGCGGAGACGGCGGACTTCGTTTCCGCCAATGGACCAGTACGGGCCCATTTTTTCGTCCAAAATCGCCATTTCCCTCTGGGAGCTCTTCAAGTTATCGGCGCCGGCCAAGCCAGACGCGGCGCTGAAGCGCCGCGCCTCACTCGCGCAGCACGAGCAGCGGGGCCAGCATCGCCACGTTGTTGATCCTCAGCTTGTCGAAGATGCCCTTGACCTGGCTACGAACGGTTTCGGGCGAGCGCTCCAGCTTCGCTGCGACCTGCTTCTGCGTCAGGCCGCTGACCAGCAGGCGCGCCACTAGGAACTCGCGCACCGTGAGGTCGTCGACCGCTTCGCGCTCGCGTGCTCTCAGGAACAGCAGGCCCCGCTCCAGGCTTCGGCGCACGACGACGCTTGCGCCGACGACCTGGTTGTCTTCGGTTATCAACTGGTCGAGCAAGGCCTGCGGCAACTGGTCCGCATCGGCGGTGGGCCACTCTTCCTGGACCAGTTCACGGAAGCGCTTGTCCGCGTGGTAAAGGATGCCCCGGTTGTCGGCGATGGCCACCGACCATTTCTCGCGCGCTTCGTCGCCCGTGAGCCTGTCCAGGTGCACGAGGCGGTTGATGGCCAGCGCCTGCATCAGGTGCGGGGCGATGCAGGAAAGTAGCTCGGTTTCCTGCGGCGTGCAGACCTGGCCTGCGTCCGCCCGGTACAGCGACACCCACTGGGCGAAGCGTGTGACGGGGTTGATATCCGAAGTGATGAAGAAGTTCTCGTGCCGGAATTCGTGCAGGAAGGCCCGGAGGGGCTCGAGCTCCGGCTCCTGGAAGTCCGCGGTGGTGCTGAAGGCGATCGTCGCGGTCGGCTGTTCCGTTACCCGCACCGCAGCAACGTCCAGGTGCTTCACCTTCTCGTAGGCGTCGATCATCGCCTGCGAGGTCTCGTGCAGGTGCAGGCTGTGGATGTCGATGCCCTTGGCTGTCATCCGGGCCGTGCCCCACATGGAGGTGTCGAAGGGGAGATGGGGCTTGATCGCGTTCAGGACCTGGTCCTGGAACTCGTCGACCGGGAGTTCCTGAGCCTGGCGGTAGATGGTGAGAAGGAGATTGCTGTAATCCGTGAGAATTGTTCTGGTCATCTGCTGGAATTGCGATTGCCGCGCAATCTTAGGCGACTCACCCAGACAAGTGAATCCGGAAGTTCCTCAGGTGTTTGTTTCTTGCGCTTCGAGGCTGCCGTCGTCGATGCGGTGGACGACCCACTCGAGCCACGTCGGCGTTTGACCTACAAGGCGCCAAGCGCCAGCGCCTGTTCGTGGCGACGACGTTGATCTTGCGCAAACTCAGCGCATATTGCGCCCTGGCATTCGTCCCATTTGGCTGAGCTTGGGTTTTGCGCGTCAAAATCCATGACGCGGACATGGTCAATACTCGAAAACACCAATAGGGTCTCTGCCTAGCTTTTCGGAGCTGGTCAGGTTCTGGTCAGGTGACCTTCCGCACGGAGGACGCCATTGCTGTCCCGGCGCCCAAACTCTTGAACGTTTCATGAGGGCCTTACCGTGTCGATATTTGACCTGTTCAAAAGGAACCGCTGGATCAGCGCCGGGGCAGCGAGTGTGCTCGCCATCGCCCTGGCTGGATGCGGCGGCGGCGATGGATCCGGTGATACTGCGGTGATTACGCCACCGCCGGTCACGGGCACCTCGAATCCGCCGCCGGGCGCCTCTGTCAATGTCAGCGTTTCGCCGCCGACCGGCACGCCCATCGACGCCGCCACCATGACGTCGACAGAGTTTGCCGCCCTTGCGCCCAAAGGCGCCGTCACCGGCGTCACCATCAGCAGCCCGCCGGTGGTGACCTTCCAGCTGACTGACGCCAATAACCGAGGGATCAAAGGCCTGGGCTTTACCAGCAAGAGCGCGACAGCGAAGCTGCCGGGCTTGAGCAACATGGCGTTCGCTGTGGCGAAACTGGTGCCCGGTGCCAACGGCGGCCCGAGCAAATGGGTGAGCTACATCGTGACCGCATCGCCCACGACGACCGCGGGCGAAGTTCCGACGAGGCCAACGACCGACAACATCGGCACGCTGGTGGACAACGGGGACGGGACTTACAAGTACACGTTCTACCGGGACATCACGAAGGTCAAGGACATGGTTTCGGCGGCAACGCTGACCGCCCCGAGCGTCGCGGCGGACCTGGGGGACCTCACCTACGATGCCACGAAGCTGCATCGTCTGGTGATCCAGGTTGGCGGCAACGCGCGCGGCACCGGTACCAACACGGCAGACGGCACGGCGTCGGGCGTCACGTCAGTGGCGATGGGCGCGCCGGTGAACATCGTGCTGGACTGGTATCCCGCGACAGGAAAGGTGGTGGCCGCCACCGACGCGGACCAGCGTGAACTCGTTTCCATTGCCAATTGCAACGAGTGCCACGGCAAGCTGGCGTTCCACGGCGGCAACCGGGTCGACACCAAGTTTTGCGTGGTGTGCCACACCGAACAACGGAAGTATGGATATGCCAATGTGGCTTCCACGGCAGGCAAGTTCCCCGCGCTGACGGAAACCGCGACTGTGGATAGCGTGACCGGCATCACGAGTTACCGGTATGCGCCGGAAACCAGAGTTGCGGACGGCGAGGTTTCCGGCAACTTCACGACCATGGTCCACAAGATCCACCAGGGCAAGGACCTCGTCAAGCAGAACTACAACTACGCCAATGTCGCCTTCAACAACAAGGGCTATTCGATGCTCGACTCCGGGCAGCGGATGTGCTCCAAGTGCCACGACAACACGAAGGCGGCACAGGCGGACAACTGGAAAGCCAAGCCCACGCGGCTGGCTTGCGGTGCATGCCACGACGGCATCAATTGGGCGACGGGAGCCGGAACGACCCTGGCCGACAAGGCCGAAGGTCTCGGCAAGGCGTCCGGTCACCTCGCAGGGGCAAAATCGGACGACTCCACCTGCGCCGTCTGCCACACCGCGGACGCCATTGCCGTAAACCACCAGACCGACAACCTGACCAAGCACAACCCAACCGTGCCTGCCGGGCTGAAGAACATCAGCTATGAGATCAAGTCCGCAGCCGTTGACGCGACGAACAAGTTGACCGTGGTGTTCAAGGTGATGGTCGACGGCGTGCCGGCAACGTTCAAGGCACCCGCGGCCGCGATGGCCAATCCGCTCGCCGGGTTCACCGGAAGCCCGAGTTTCCTGCTCGCGTATGCGACGGATGCGACGGCCACCGACGGCATCAAGGCACCCGCCGACTACACCAACGCCGGGAACAAGCAGGCCCAGGCGATCAGTGTTTCGATCGCGAACCTGCTGGATACGACGAAGACCGCCGACGGCTCGTTGTCCGCCACGCCGGATTCGCAAGGGTACTATACGGCGACGTTCCTCGGGACGGGCACGAAGAAGTTCCCGGTCGGAGCGACGATGCGCGCGGTGGGCCTGCAAGGCTACTTCACCCAGGTCAGCCCGGCTGCGGCGCGCCATGCGATCTCGGTCGTCAAGGAAGTCACTGGCGATGCCGTGCGTCGCAAAGTCGTCGATCCCGAGAAGTGCTCGAGCTGCCACGAGTGGTTCGAGGGCCATGGAGGGAACCGGGTCTACCAGACGCAGGTGTGCGTGATGTGCCACGTGCCGGGCCTGGCGACCAGCGGCCGGCAGATTCCAGATTCAACGATGAACACGTGGAGCTTCACGGCGGATCTGCAGAAGATCGTGGACTTCTGGAAGTTCGACAAGACCAAGCCGAATGCAGCACTGGCGTTGCCGGTCACAACGAACAACTTCAAGGACATGATCCATGGCATCCACGCCGGGAGAGAGCGCGTCAATCCTTTCCGTGATGCGAGAGACTCGACCTCCCGTGGATCGATCACGCTGCTGGACTTCGCGCGGATGGACTTCCCGGGTCAGTTGAACAACTGCGAAACCTGCCATATCGCGGGCACGTTCAGCGCTGTGCCGCTCAATGCGCTGCCTTCGACGTATGAGACAGTCGACGCGGCGTACGACGCGGGCATCGCGGCCGGAACGGCGACGACGGTAATGGCCAAGAATGCTCTTGCGACCACGACGGCCAACGGCACCGACCGTGTGACGACGCCGTTTGCCGGGGCATGCGTGAGCTGCCACGACTCGACGGCTTCAAAAGCGCACATCAGGCAGCAAGGCGGACAGCTGCAGGTCAACCGCAACACCCCGGGCCTGGTGGGCGGTGAATCCTGCGTGACTTGCCACGGCGCCGGCAGGAGCGAGGATCCGGCGATCGCTCACAAGAAATAGCCGCCGAACGGGGCACGTTACTCCGTGTCCCGTTCTTGGCCTGGAGCGCTGGCGGCGCGTTTTCGCCAGCAATTGAAAAGCCCCCCACTGTCAACGACAGCTGCGGGGCTTTTGCCGTTGCGGTTGTTGGGACTACGAGTCGCGCGTCACGACCACGATGAATGTGGGTTTGCCGGTGTGGTGCCACTCCAGGCGCTGGACGACCCGCACGGGAATCGGCTGCTTCGAGCCGGAATCCACCAGGAACGGCCGCGTGATGACCGCGTTTTCGTCCGGGAGCTCCTGCTCACCGGCCCATTCACCGTCCAATCTCGTCAGCTGACCGCGGTCCGAAGGGTGCATCACCCACCGTACTGTCGAGCCTGTCTGGCTCTTTTTCATTCTGCCTCTGCCCAACTCATGTTTGAAGAGGCGGATTTTGATTCGATTTCCAGCACGCGCCAAGACCGCGGTGCGGGTGGATATGCGATGGATCAAGGAAAAGGACAATCCACCGGCACGACCGGCATTGGCTGCCTGGCGGGCGCTGCGGCCCTGGTTCCTATACCCTGCGCACCGACTCACGGATGAGCTTGTATCTTGATGTCAGTCAAAGTGTCCGGAAGATTCCCGTGCCGACCGATGTTATTGCGGTTGGGCTGGAGGCACGGCCGAAACGGTTGGCGACACAAAACCCGCGGCGGCAGCGGCCAACCGGCCAGAACCTGATCTCGCTCAAAGAAAACCTGCGTACCTCGACCTTATCTTCCCTGCAGGCAGAGTTATCAATGCCATCAGGGGGAACGCCATGCAAACAGTCGAACTGAAGCTGGCCAAGTGGAGAACGCTGTACAGCGAGTTGAACGATGCCCGGTTGCGCTTGCGTGAGGCCAGGGCCCGCCGCCCGGCAGGCAACGCCGTCACGGCCGAACTCGAGGAACGGGTGCGGCGGTTGCAGGATGAAAGCAACGCCGCACTGGACGCGGTCCATGCGGCGCTGACCAGCCAGGCGCCACCTGTCGGGAAGCCGGACTGACGACTGGCGCCGCGACCGGATACGATGCCAGCCGCCGGCGGCTGCGTGCCCCGTTACTCCTCCACGAACGCTTCCTGGCGCTTCGCCTTGATCGATGGCAGCGCCACGATCACCACCAGCAGCGCCGCGGCCGCCAGCAGGCCGGCCGACAGCGGGCGCGTGACGAACACGCCCCACGTGCCGCGCGAGAGCAGCAGCGCGCGGCGCAGGTTCTCTTCCATCATCGGGCCCAGGATGAAGCCGAGCAACAACGGCGCCGGCTCGCAGCCCAGCTTGATGAACAGGTAGCCGACGAAGCCGAAGATCCCGACCATCCACACGTCGAAGGTGTTGTTGTTGGTCGAGTACACGCCGATCGCGCAGAACAGCACGATGGCCGGGAACAGCCAGCGGTAGGGCACCGTCAGCAGCTTGATCCACATGCCGATCAGCGGCAGGTTCAGGACGATCAGCATGGCGTTGCCCAGCCACATCGAGGCGATCAGGCCCCAGAACAGCTGCGGGTTGCTGGTCATCACCTGCGGGCCAGGCTGGATGTTGTGGATGGTCATGGCGCCGACCATCAGCGCCATCACCGCGTTGGGCGGAATGCCCAGCGTCAGCAGCGGGATGAAGGAGGTCTGCGCGCCGGCGTTGTTGGCCGACTCGGGCGAGGCCACGCCGCGGATGTTGCCCTTGCCGAAGGCGACTTCGCCCGGGCTCATCTTGATCTTCTTCTCGA
>DATMBW010000415.1:0-2450 GCA_035559095.1 Ramlibacter sp. | reverse complement strand
TGGGGCAGCGTTTGGTGCACGCATGCCGCGCTGCCGCACCTGATGGCCAGCCGGGGCCGCATCGTCGCGGTTTCTTCGCTGGCGGGGCTGGTCGGCGTGCCGGGCCGCACCGCGTACAGCGCCAGCAAGTTCGCGATGACGGGATTTTTCGAGGCCTTGCGCGTCGAGCTCAAGGGCGCGGGCGTGAGCGTGACCACGGCTTTCCCCGGCGTGGTGGCCACCGGCATCCGCCACCGCGGCTACAACGCGCGGGGCGAGGCGGCCGGCTTCAGCGGCCTGAAGGAAGACAAGGCCATGAGCGTGGCGCAATGCGCGCGGCTCATCATCGAAGCAATGGATCGGCGCCGGCGCGAAGTCGTCATGACGGCGCGGGGCAAGCTCGGCCGGTTCGTCAAGCTGTTCGCGCCGGGCGTGGTCGAGGCCATGGCGCTTGCCGCGCTGAAGGAAGATGTCAGGCCCCATTGACCCGTCATGCCCGCGCGCTTGCCGCTTGTTGCAACGATGGGGTGAAAATCCGAAGCCATGCACGGAACCGAAGCTCCTTCCTCCTGGGTCCAGCGCTGGACCCATCTGATACCGCCGGGCGGCCCGGTGCTCGACCTCGCGTGCGGGTTCGGGCGCCACATGCGCTGGCTCTCGCAGCACGGCCATCCGGTCACCGGCGTGGACCGGGCCGAGGACGCCGTCGCTGCCGCCGCCGGCCTGGGCGAAGCCGTGCAAGCCGACATCGAGAATGGTCCCTGGCCTTTGCCCGGCCGCGCGTTCGCCGGCGTTGTGGTCACCAACTACCTGTGGCGAGCGCTCTGGCCCGCCATCCTGCAAAGCGTGGCGCCGGGCGGCGTGCTGATCTATGAAACCTTCGCCGCCGGCAACGAGACGGTAGGCAAACCGGCACGGCCCGAGTTCCTGCTGCAGCCCGGCGAGTTGCTGCGCACCTGCCACGAGTTGCGCGTGGTGGCCTACGAGGACGGGTTCCTGGGCGAGCCGCCGCGGTTCGTGCAGCGCATCGCCGCGGTGCGGCCGGCGCCGGGAGAGGCGCAGCCGCGTTACCGGCTGGAAAATTCCCCGCCCGGTTTTGCCGGCCCCCAGAGGGCGTAGTTCACGGGTGCTTTGCACCGCCTAGTTAGAATCGCACTTTCGCTCGAGAAAGCCGGACATGACACCGATTACAGGCAGCATCGTGGCGTTGGCGACGCCGATGCACGACGACGGCAGCGTGGACTATCCCACTCTGCGCAAGCTGATCGACTGGCACGTCGCCGAAGGAACCGATTGCGTCGGCGTGGTCGGCACGACCGGTGAGTCGCCCACGGTCAACGTCCAGGAGCACCAGGAAATCATCCGCGTGGCGGTTGAGCAGGCCAACAGGCGCGTGCCGATCATGGCCGGCTGCGGCGCCAACTCGACGGCCGAGGCGGTCGAGCTGGCGAAGTTCGCGAGGAAGATCGGCGCCGACTGCCAGCTGCAGGTCGTCCCCTACTACAACAAGCCGACCCAGGAAGGCCAGTACCGGCACTTCAAGGCCATCGCGGAAGCAGTGGGCGACCTGCCGATGGTCCTTTACAACGTGCCCGGCCGCACCGTGGCCGATCTGCAGCACGACACGGTGCTGCGGCTGGCGCAAGTTCCGGGCATCGTCGGCATCAAGGAAGCCACCGGCAACATCGAGCGCGCCCAGTGGCTGATCCGCGACTTGCCCAAAGGATTCTCGGTCTATTCGGGCGACGACCCGACGGCCGTCGCCTTGATGCTGTGCGGCGGTCAGGGCAATGTGAGCGTGACGGCCAACATCGCGCCGCGCCTGATGCACCAACTGTGCGCCGCCGCGGTGGCCGGCGATGCGCGGCAGGCAATGGAAATCCAGCGCAAGCTGATGCCGGTGCACAAATACCTTTTCGTCGAGGCCAATCCGATTCCGCTCAAGTGGGCGATGGCCCGCATGGGCCTGTGCGGGGGCACCTTGCGCCTGCCGATGACGCCGCTGGCGCCGGCCAACGAGGCCGCGGTCGAAGGCGCCCTGCGTGCCGCCGGCCTGCTGTCCTGAAACACCAGAACCCCATCCTGAAGGCAAAGACGTGAAGCAATTTCAAAAACTCGGCGTGCTGGCGATATGCGCGGCGCTTTCGGCCTGTTCGGTAATGGAGGGCGAAAAGATCGACTACAAGAGCGCGGGCAAGGGGCCTTCGCTGGATGTGCCGCCGGACCTGACGCAGCTGATGCGCGATTCGCGCTACACGGTGCCCGGCGGCGCGGTCACCGCCAGCAGTTACCAGGTGGGACAGGCCGCGCCGGGTGTGCCCACGGCGGCGTCCACCCTGGGCGACGTGCGCATCGAACGGGCCGGCACGCAGCGCTGGCTGGTGGTGAACCGCACGGCCGACGAGTTGTGGAACCCGGTGCGCGAGTTCTGGCAGGAAAGCGGCTTCCTGCTCGCGCTGGACCAGGCCAAC
>DATMBW010000414.1:0-2579 GCA_035559095.1 Ramlibacter sp. | reverse complement strand
CATGTACGAAGCCAACGTCATCACGTACGAGGACGCGTTGCGTAACGCCGACTCGCTCAACGACCTGCGGCTGCAGATCAAGCTCAATTCGCAGCGCGCCAAGAGCTCGGACCTGTCGGCCGGCACGGAGCATTTGGCGATCGTCTAGCGTCGGAATCCTTTGCGTCCTCTGCGTACGGGTGTCCGTTTTCTTTCGGTGTTTAATGCGGCCTATGAGCACCACCAACCCCAAAACCTACGAATCCGTTCCCTCCCGCAAAGTCGCCTTTCTTGGCCTGGGCGTGATGGGTTTTCCGATGGCCGGGCATCTCGCGCTGGCCGGGCACGACGTGACGGTCTACAACCGCAGCCCGGCCAAGGCACAGGCCTGGACCGGCGAGTTCAAGGGCGGCTCGGCAGCGACGCCGCGCGAGGCCGCGGCCGGCCGCGATCTCGTGTTCTGCTGCGTCGGCAACGACGATGACCTGCGTGCCGTGGTGCTCGGCGCAGACGGCGCCTTTGCCGGCATGAAGCCCGGGGCCATCTTCGTCGACCACACCACGGCTTCGGCCAACGTGGCGCGCGAACTTGGCGCCGAGGCCGGCAAGCTTGGGCTGCACTTCGTCGATGCGCCGGTTTCCGGCGGCCAGGCCGGCGCGCAGAACGGCCTGCTCACCGTGATGTGCGGCGGCGAGTCGGCGGCTTTCGAGGCGGCCCGGCCGGTGGCGATGGCTTTTTCGCGCGCGTTCACGCTGCTGGGCGGGGCCGGCTCGGGCCAGCTTGCCAAGATGGTCAACCAGATCGCCATCGCCGGACTGGTGCAAGGGCTCGCGGAAGCGATCGCCTTCGGCCAGAAGGCGGGGCTGGACATGGTGCAGGTGCTGGACGTGATCGGCAAGGGCGCGGCGCAAAGCTGGCAGATGGACAACCGCGGCAAGACCATGATCGAGGGCAAGTTCGACTTCGGCTTCGCGGTGGACTGGATGCGCAAGGACCTCGGCCTGGTGCTCGAGGAGGCCAAGCGCAACGGGGCCCGGCTGCCCGTCACGGCGCTGGTGGACCAGTTCTATGCCGACGTGCAGGCCGTGGGCGGCCGGCGCTGGGATACGTCGAGCCTGATACAGCGGCTGCGCTAAAGCGCCGCCAGGGAGGAAACAAGGGCCGCGAAGCGGCCCTTGAACTTTGGCATGTAGCCCGCGCTACCTGGAAGCGCTGGCGGGCGGCAGCGGCGTGGGCACGGCCGAACGCGGAGCTGCCGGTTGCGTGACGGCGGGGGCCGGCGCAGGCTCTGCAGCAGCCGGCGCGGGAGCGGTTTGGGCCGTGGCGGCAGGTGCCGCGGCCGGCTTGGCCAGCTGCTGCCGCAGTTCCTCCTCGGTGGCGATGTCGAAAACGCGCACGACCCGCCGCACGCCGTCGATCCTGCGGGCGATCTGCGTGGCGCGATCGGCCTCGCGCTGCGTGACGCGGCCCATCAGATAGACCACGCCGCGTTCCGTGACCACCTTGAACGCGCCCACATAGAGATCGCGGTCATCGACCAGCGAAGCTTTGACCTTGCCCGTAGTCAGCGTGTCGGACGAGCGCTGGCCGAGCGTCGTGTTGGCCATGACGGCGAGTTCATTGACGATGCCTTTCACGTTGTCCACGCGTGAAACCACCTGCTCGGCGGTCTGCTTGGCCTGTTCGTTCGGGACCTCGCCGGTCAGCAGCACCTGCCGGTTGTAGCTGGCGATGTTGACGTGGGCGCGGTCGCCCAGGGACTCGCGCAAGCGGCTGGCCCCGCGCAGTTCGATTCCTTCGTCTTCCACCTGGGCGCCGGAGGTACGCCGGTCGTAGGCCATGATCGCGCCGACGGCCGCGCCGCCGATGACCAGCGGGGCACAGGCGGACAGCGTGCCCGCGAGAGCCGAAATGGCCAAGGCCAGCAGCAGGGAATTCTTGATTTTCTTCATGTCGGGTTTTCCTGTTCTCCGAGGAGTTGCGCATCCACGCCGTCGCAGATGCAGTGCAGGGCCAGGATATGCACTTCCTGGATGCGCGCGGTGCGCTCGTGGGGAACGCAGATGTGCACGTCGGTCTCGCGCAGTGAGTGCGTGATCTTTCCGCCGCCGCGGCCCGTGAGCGCCACCACGGTCATCTCGCGTTCGTGCGCGGCCTCGATCGCGGCCAGGACGTTGGCCGAATTGCCGCTGGTGGACAGCGCCAGCAGCACGTCGCCCGCCTGGCCGAGCGCGCGCACCTGCTTGGAGAACACGTGCTCGAACGCGTAGTCGTTGGCGATCGCGGTCAGGACGGAACTGTCGGTCGTGAGCGCGATGGCGCCCAGCTCTGGCCGCTCGCGCTCGAAGCGCCCCACGAACTCGGCCGAGAAATGCTGGGCGTCCGCCGCCGACCCGCCATTGCCGCAGGCCAGCACCTTGCCCCCGCTGGTCACGCAGGCCAGTACCGCCTGCACCGCCGCCGCGATCGGCTTGCTCAGGGATTGCGCGGACTGGTACTTGAGGTCCGCGCTGTCGATGAAGTGCTGTTGGATGCGTTGTTCGAGCATGGCTCGGGGATGATAACCGGGCGCCACTGTGCCCAGCAATTGAGCTGGCTCT
>DATMBW010000413.1:0-3161 GCA_035559095.1 Ramlibacter sp. | reverse complement strand
GGCCTGTTCAGCTGGTTCCCCCGCGACGAGCTGGCCTTCCACTTGAATCTGGGCCGTGATTTCGTGCATCGCGCCGCGGACGAGGACCGAGCGGGCGTCTCGGTCGACTGGACCGCCGTACCGGGCTGGTCAATCACGGCTGAACGTTATCTCGAAGCGCAAACGCACTTCGTGCGCGCCGGCCTGCGCTGGGCGCTCAGCGAAGCCTTGAGCCTGGACTTGAGCCGCGCGCACCGGCTGCGCGGCCCGGGCGAATCGAACTGGACGTTCGGCGCGACCTGGCAGTTCAAGCGTCCTTGAAGGAATCCGCGCGCGGACAGACTCCTAGCCCGGCGCCCCATGGCGCGCTGCGAGACTTGCGAGCCGTTCGCGACTTGGCTGGTGAACGACACCGTGCTCCGTGATGAGTGCGGTCACCAGCTCCGCCGGGGTCACGTCGAATGCCGGGTTGCGCACCAGCACGCCGTCGGCCGCCCACTGGTAATCGCGGTAACCGGTGACTTCTGCGTGGGCGCGTTCCTCGATGGGAATCGCCGCGCCATCGGCGATGGACATGTCGATGGTGGAGGTCGGGCAGGCGACGTAGAACGGGATGCGATGGCGATGCGCGAGCACCGCCACCATGTACGTGCCGATCTTGTTGGCGACGTCGCCATTGGCAGCGACACGATCGGTACCGACGATCACCGCGTCGATCTCGCCGCGGCTCATGAGGAACCCGGCCATGTTGTCGGTGATGAGCGTGACCGGAATGCGTTCCTGCACCATCTCCCATGCCGTCAAGCGCGCACCCTGCAGGAAAGGACGAGTTTCATCGGCAATGACCGAGATGCGCTTGCCCGCCTCCACCGCCGAGCGAATCACGCCGAGTGCGGTGCCGTGCCCCGCCGTGGCCAGCGCGCCGGCATTGCAGTGCGTGAGCACGCGCGCGCCGTCGGCCAGCAGCGCCGCACCGTGTTCGCCCATGGCGCGGTTGACGCGGATGTCTTCGGCACGGATCTCATGGGCTTGCGCCAGCAACGCATGAGCCTGCGCTGCCGCCGGCTGCGACGCGAGCGTATGCCAGAGCGCGCGCATGCGCCGCAGGGCCCAGAACAGGTTGACGGCGGTGGGCCGGCTCGCCGCCAGCACGTCGAAGGCGCGCGCCATCGCCGCGCTGAAGTCCGCAGCCGACGCATCGCGTTGGCGCAACGCTTCCAGCGCGACCCCGTAGGCCGCCGCACAGCCGATGGCCGGCGCGCCACGCACGACCATGTCGCGAATTCCCTGAGCCACCGCCTCGGCGCTGTCATAGCGCAGGTACCGGAACTCGGCCGGCAAGACGCGCTGGTCAATCATTTCCAGGTGCCCGTTGCACCAACGCAGTGTCTCCACACCCTTCGCTTGCAAGGCGGTCATGGCTTGTCCCGATGGCCTTCGGCATTCTGGCCGTAGGTCTTGAATTGTTCCATCACCTCGGCCATCTGGGCCGGCGACAGATGGCGTGGCTCGGCGATTTGCCGGGCCCGCCAGTATTGCTCGCACAGGCTCTCCACTTCGACGCACAGCGCCAGGGCATGCTCCAGATTGCGCCCGATGGCGATCATCCCGTGGTGGGCCAACAGACAGGCGCGCCGGTCCTGCAGTGCTGCCAGCGCATGATCGGACAGCTCCTGCGTGCCGAACAAGGCGTAGGGCGCGCAGCGGATCGTGGCGCCGCCGGCGGCGGCGATCATGTAGTGAAAGGGCGGGATCTCCAGGCCGAGGCAGGCCAGCGTGGTGGCGAATGGCGAATGCACATGCACGACCGCATGAACGTCCGGCCGGGATATCAGGATGTCGCGATGAAAGCGCCATTCGCTGGAGGGGCGGCCCGCGCCGATGACGTCGCCGTCGGCTGAGAGCAACACCATGCTTTGCGGTTTCAAGTCGCGCGCGGGCACGCCCGACGGCGTCACCAGGATCCGATCGCCGCAGCGCGCGCCCACATTGCCCGATGTGCCGCGATTCAGGCCGCGTTCGACCAGTTCGAGCGAAGCCCGGACCATGGCTGCGCGCAGCTTGGCTTGGTCCGGCATATCAACCTGCCTTCACTGACCCCAGGACGCGGCCGGCCACCGCGTCGAGCCGCGCAATCACCGCCGGGTCGCGCACCTCGGGCGCGGTGATCAGGGCGTGGTCCAGCGCGTGGCGGCACCCGCACGCCGGCGCATCGCGGTCGCCGGCGATGTGGGGCGCCACGTGGCGCACCAGCGAGCGCGCCTTGTCGGCGTTGGCCAGCAGCACCTGGATGATCTGGTTGACCGTCACCGCCTCGTGGCCCGGATGCCAGCAGTCGAAGTCGGTGACCATCGCGACGGTGGCGTAGCAGATCTCCGCCTCGCGCGCCAGCTTGGCCTCGGGCATGTTGGTCATGCCGATCACGTGGCAGCCCCAGGCGCGATAGAGCTCAGACTCGGCGAGCGTTGAAAACTGCGGCCCTTCCATGACCAGGTAAGTTCCGCCGCGCACGGCCGGTATGCCCGCCGCGCGCGCCGCTGCTTCCAGGTGATCGCCCAGGCGCGGGCAGACCGGATGCGCCAGCGACACATGGGCCACGAGGCCGGTGCCGAAAAAGCTCTTGTTGCGCGCGAAGGTGCGGTCGATGAACTGATCCACGATCACGAAGGTGCCCGGCGGCAGCTCCTCGCGCAGGGAGCCCACGGCACTGACCGAGATCAGGTCGGTGACGCCGCTGCGCTTGAGCGCGTCGATATTGGCGCGAAAGTTGATCTCGCCCGGCGCGATGCGATGGCCGCGGCCGTGCCGCGGGAGGAACACCATGCGCTGGCCGTTCAAATCGCCGAACAGCAATTCGTCGGACGGCTCGCCGAACGGCGACTCGACCTTGACCCAGCGCTTGTTCGACAACCCGTCGATGTCGTAGACCCCGCTGCCCCCGAGCACGCCGATCACCGGCGCGTTCTCAATCCGCGAATTCATTTGGTCCTCCCTTGTCCCGCGCTGCCACCCCTGGCTGACATTCCACGGCCAATGCGCGGGCCACCGCGGACCCGGCTTTGCCGGGCCGCTGGTGGCGCCCCCTTGAGGGGGAGGCGCCGAAGGCGCTTCGGGGGTGGGCTAATGGATCCGCATCCCCGGCTGCGCGCCCGGCCAGGGGTTCAGGATGTAGACGCCTGGAT
>DATMBW010000412.1:0-3435 GCA_035559095.1 Ramlibacter sp. | reverse complement strand
CCAAGCTGAAGAAAGACAAATTGATCGGCACCGTGGTGGACCCCACGATCCGCTTCCACGCGGCAGCCTGGAGCAGGCTCGAGGGCGAGAAGGCCGACTTCCGCCAGCGCGAGGCGCAACGCGTGGCCGGGGAAACGGCCTCGGAAGCGATGCGCGTCGCCGCGGCAAAGGGCAAGGCGCTGATGATGCTCGGCATCGCGGGTGCGCTGCTGGGCTTCTTCCTCGTCCTGGCGCTGTACCTGATTTTTGCCAAGATCGAAGACAACCTGCGGCTGATCCACAAGGGCATCGACCGGCACGAGCCGCAGCCGGTTGCCGGCTAGGGCGGCGTATTATCGTGCTCCACTTTGGGAGCATGTTATGGCCAATGATTTCCTGAGCCAGGTTTTGGGAAGTGTGTTGGGCAGCTCGGCCGGCGGGCAACAGGGTGCGCCCGGGGGCCTTGGCGGCTTGGGCGGCCTGGGCGGTCCAGCGGGCGTGGGCGGTGGTCTCGATAGCGTGCTGGGCAGCGTCTTGCGCGGCAATGCCGATTCGCAGGAGGGCGCCGGGCGCGGTGACTCGCCATTGGGAGGCAAGGGCGCGTTGCTGGCCATGCTGATTCCGGTGGCCATGCAGTGGGTGCAGCGCAACGGCGGTGTCGGCGCATTGCTGGAGCGCTTCAACCAACGTGGCTACAGCCAGCAGGCCGCTTCGTGGGTTTCCACGGGCGAGAACGAACCGATCGACCCGCAAGCCGTTGGTCAGGTGGTAGGCACTGAAGAGCTGTCGCGCCTGTCGCAGCAACTCGGCTTGCCGAACGACCAGGTTGCCGGTGGCTTGGCCCAGGTCCTTCCCCAGGTGGTGAACCACCTTACGCCGGCGGGCAACGTGCCGCCGGACGCCGATGACATCCTGGGGTCCGGCCTGGCGGCCCTGCAGCAGTTCATGGGCCAGCGCGGGTAAGGCGCGCCGCGTCGACGCAATCGTCGGCGCGCGCGGCAAGCAGCTTGCTCACACGGCATGTGCAGCCACTACCAGGCCATCAAGGACCGGGAGCGCTACTTCCGCAAGTTCGGGGTCTTTCCGCCGCCGCATGAATACATCGAGGACATGTGGCCCAAGTACCAGGGCACGTTCGTTCGCTGTCCTCCCGAAGCCGTGTCCGGGGACGAGGCGGTGCCGGTGCGCGAGGCCCAGGTGGGCCGGTGGGGATTGGTTCCGTGGAACACCAGGGACGCGGCGCAGCAGTTGAAGCTTTCCACGTTCAATGCACGGGCGGAGAACGTCGCCAACTCGTTCACTTTCGGCGGGGCGTGGCGCCGGGCGCAGCATTGCATCATCCCCGCCGACGCGATCTACGAGCCTGACTGGCGCAGCGGAAGGCACATCCCCGCACGGATCGCGCGCGCCGATGGCGAGCCGCTGGGCATCGCCGGGTTGTGGGACCGCTGGGACTCGCCCGCGGGACCGATGTTCAGCTACACGATGCTGACCATCAACGCCGACCGCCACGCCTTCATGTGCCGCTACCAACGGCCCGACGACGAGAAAAGAATGGTCGTGATCCTGCGGCCGGACGACTACGAAGCGTGGCTGGCCGCGCCGGCCGCAGCTTCGATGGATTTCATGCGGCAGTGCGCACCGGCCGATCTGGCTGCCGGATAGCCGCGCATGGCCTTGTTGAATTTGCGCAGGAAGATACCACCGGATACCTCGGCTATACCTTGACGCGCGGCTGTCCTACACCGCCAGCCCTTGCTCAACCCTAGGCTCAGCGGATGCCCCCCGCTGTTCAACGCGCGGCCGCGTTCGCCGCCCGGCAGTTTCGCCGCCTCCTGCAAGCCGTCCGGCGCCATCCCGTGCGGGCGGCTCTGGCGCCGCCGGCGCTGGTCCTGCTGTACGTGCTGGTGCTCGTCCCATTCACGCCCAGCATCGCCGACCTGCGCAAGGCCAAGTCCGAAGTGCCGGCGGTGGTGATGTCGGCGGACGGCGTCGTGCTGGCCGAATTCAGGCGCGTCAACCGGCAATGGGTGCCGCTCAAGAAGATCTCGCCGCACGTGGTGAACGCGCTCATCGCCACCGAGGACCACCGCTTCTACCGACACCACGGCATCGACATGCGGCGCACCGGCGCGGCGGTGCTGAGCACCTTGTCCGGCCAGCGGCAGGGCGGATCGACCATCACGCAGCAACTGGCGCGCAACCTCTATCCGGACGAGATCGGCCGCGCCTTCTCCGTCACGCGCAAGGTGAGGGAAGCGATCACGGCGCTGAAGATCGAGTGGGTCTACACCAAGGACGAGATCCTGGAGACTTACCTCAACACGGTGCCGTTCCTCTACAACGCCTTCGGCATCGAGATGGCCGCGCGCACCTATTTCGACAAGTCGGCCCACACCCTCGACGTGCTGGAAAGCGCGACGCTGATCGGCATGCTCAAGGGCACCAGCGCCTACAACCCGGTGACCAACCCCGATCGGGCGGTGGCGCGCCGCAACATCGTGCTGGCGCAGATGGCCCGGCACGGCAAGCTCGATCCGGCCAGGCTGGATGCGCTGCAGAAGCGGCCGCTGCAGCTGGATTTCGAACGCCAGACCGAGCCGCTCGGGCCGGCGCCCCACGTGGCGCAACACGTGCGCAAATGGCTCATCGAGTGGGCCGACCGCAACGGCTACAACATCTACGCCGACGGCCTGGTGGTGCGCACCACCATCAGTTCACGGCACCAGAAGGCGGCCAACCTGGCCGTGGCGCGCAACACGGCGCGCCTGCAGTCGCTGGCCGATACGCAGCGCAAGCGCGGGCAGGAGCGCCAGGTGCTGCAAGCGGGCTTCCTGGCGCTGGACCCGCGTAACGGCCACGTCAAGGCCTGGGTCGGCAGCCGCGATTTCACGCAGGAGCAGTTCGATCACGTGTCCCAGGCGCGCCGCCAGCCGGGCTCCACGTTCAAGCCCTTCGTGTACGGCGCGGCATTCATGCAGGGTTTCGATCCGTCGCACACCTTCATTGACGAAGCCGTGGCCTACCGCTCGCCGGGCGGCGACGTCTGGACGCCCACCGATGGCTCGCCGGCCAGCGGCTTGCCCATGAGCCTGCGCGACGGGCTGGTGTATTCGAAGAACACGATCACGGCGCAGCTGATGGAGCGGGTGGGGCCGGTGCGCGTGGCGCAGCTGGCGCAGGCCATGGGCGTGCGCCAAAGCCGGCTCGATCTCGTGCCGTCGCTCGCGCTGGGCACCAGCCCCGTCAGCTTGAGGGAGATGGTGGCCGCTTACGGCACCATCGCCAATTCAGGCACCTACACCGAGCCGCTGCTGGTGCTCCGCGTGGAAGACCGGCAGGGCCGCACCCTTGAAGGATTCGTCTCGCGCCGGCCCGAGCAGGCGTTGCCGCGTGCCAGCGCGCTGACACTGGTGAACGTGATGCGCGGCGTGGTGGACGAGGGCACGGGCGTGG
>DATMBW010000411.1:0-5772 GCA_035559095.1 Ramlibacter sp. | reverse complement strand
CCCTGAAATCACGCCATCGAGCGAGCGCGCCAGCAGCATGATGCGCTTCACGGCCCCGTGCGCGGTCTGCAGCATCTCGTAGTCGTCGCTGTTGACGGGGATGTTGGTGTGCACGTTGCCGTCGCCCGCATGCATGTGCAGCGCCACCCAGACCCGGCCCTTGAGCACGCGCCTGTGGATCGCGTCGGCCTCGTCCAGGATCGGGCGGAACGCCTGTCCGGCGAATATCTTCTGCAGCGGCGCGCGGATCTGCGTCTTCCAGCTGGCGCGCAGCCGGTGGTCCTGCAACTGCGCGAACAGCGTGTCGACCTCGCCCAGCCAGCCGCGCCACAGCGCGCGCACACCGCGCACCAGCTCCAGCGCCTGGGCGACCCGGTCTTCCAGCAGTTCGGCCGACGGAATCTCGCCGGCATCGTCCTGCCGGCCCAGCGGCAGGTTGCCGCGGCCGAAGAAAGCCTCGAGCTCGTCGGCCAGAGCGATCTTGTTGGCCAGGGACAGCTCGATGTTGATGCGCTCGATGCCGTCGGTGTATTCGGCCATGCGTGGCAGCGGGATCACCACGTCCTCGTTGATCTTGAACGCATTGGTGTGCTTGCTGATGGCCGCCGTGCGTTTGCGGTCCAGCCAGAATTTCTTGCGCGCCTCGGGGCTGATCGCCACGAACCCTTCGCCGCTGCGCGAGTTGGCGATGCGCACGACCTCGGACGCGGCCCGCGCCACATCGTCGGCGTTGTCGCCGGCGATGTCGCCGACCAGGACCATCTTGGGCAGGACGGCCCGTCGGGATTTGGTCGCGTAGCCCACCGCCCGCAAGTAACGGTCGTCCAGGTGTTCCAGTCCCGCCAGCAGGACCCCCGATCGGCCCTGTTCGGCGAACATGAAATCCTTGATCTCGACGATGCTCGGCACGGCATCGCGGGCATTGCCGAAGAACTCCAGGCACACGGTGCGCGTGTGCCGCGGCATACGGTGCACGACCCAGCGCGCGCTGGTGATGAGGCCGTCGCAGCCTTCCTTCTGGATGCCGGGCAGGCCCGACAGGAACTTGTCCGTGACGTCCTTGCCCAGGCCTTCCTTGCGGAACGTGCGGCCCGGGATCTCCAGCCGGGTGGTGCGCACCGGCGTCTTGCCGTCGGCCTCGAAATAGCGCAGCTCGAAGCTGGCCATCTGCGCGTCGTGGATCTTGCCCAGGTTGTGATCCAGGCGCGTGACCTCCAGCCACTGGGCCTGCGGCGTCACCATGCGCCACGACACCAGGTTGTCCAGGGCCGTCCCCCAGAGCACGGCCTTCTTGCCCCCGGCGTTCATGGCGATATTGCCGCCTATGCATGAAGCTTCGGCCGAGGTCGGGTCCACGGCGAAGACATACCCCGCGCGCTCGGCCGCGTCGGAGACCCGTTGCGTGACCACGCCCGCCTCGGTCCAGACGGTCGGCAGGGGCTGCCCGTGACCGGGAATGGCGACGAGCTCCACCTCGGTCATGGCCTCGAGCTTTTCGGTGTTGATCACCGCGCTTTTCCAGGTCAGCGGCACGGCCCCGCCGGTATAGCCCGTGCCGCCGCCGCGCGGAATGATGGTCAGGCCAAGGTCGATGCACCCTTTCACCAGGCCGGCCATCTCCGCTTCCGTATCCGGCGTGAGCACCACGAACGGGTATTCCACCCGCCAGTCGGTGGCGTCGGTCACATGGGACACCCGCGACATGCCGTCGAACTTGATGTTGTCCCTGGCCGTGAACCGCCGCAGCGCGCGCTGCGTGCGGCGCCGCAGCTGCGCCATGTCGCGAAAGCTCGCGTCGAACGAGCGCACCGCGTGCCCGGCCGCGCGCAGCAACTCGCCAACCAGCGCATCGCGTTCGCGATCGCTATCGGGGCTGCGGCGCTTTTCGACCTCGGTCAGGCGATGGTGCAGGGCATCCACCAACAGGCGGCGGCGCTTGGGGTCATCGAGCAGGTCGTCCTGCAAATACGGATTGCGCTGGACGACCCAGATATCGCCGAGCACCTCGTACAACATGCGGGCCGAGCGGCCCGTGCGCCGTTCGTCGCGCAAACGGTGCAACACGTCCCACGCGCGCGCGCCAAGCAGGCGGATGACGATTTCGCGGTCCGAGAACGAGGTGTAGTTGTAGGGAATCTCGCGCAGGCGGGGTGCATCGTCTGCGGCCTCGGCCATGAGTTCGTTGAATGTCGTGGGTGCGTTCATCGTTAGGGAAATGTCAGCCTGAACGAAATGCCACGCGGCTGAGGAATGATGTTACCGCAGTGCAGCATTCCCCCCTCTCACCTATGGAAACCCCCCCTTGCGAGCGAACCATGCGGCCGGTCAAATTCGCTGTCACAAAGAGTTAGTAACATCCAGAGCGCCTTATTCAGGAGAACTCATGAAACTGCAACTTTCCGCCGCAGCCCTTGCGATCGCTTTCGCGCTGCCGGCGCAGGCCCAGACCCAGATCCAGTGGTGGCACGCCATGAGCGGGCCGCTGGGCGACTGGGTGAACGACCTCGCCAAGGAATTCAACGCGAGCCAGAAGGAGTACGTCGTCGTGCCCACCTACAAGGGAAGCTACGGCGAAACCTTCACAGCCGCGATGGCGGCGTATCGCGCCGGCAATGCGCCCGACATCCTCCAGGTCTACGAAGTGGGCACGGCGACGATGATGGCCGCGAAGGGCGCGATCAAGCCGGTCGCTGAAGTGATGGCGACGGGCGGCGCGAAGTTCGACCCCAAGGCCTACGTTCCCGCCGTGGCCGGCTACTACACCGCCCCGAACGGCCAGATGCTGAGCTTCCCGCTCAACAGCTCCACGACGGTCTTTTACTACAACAAGGACGCGTTCAAGGCCGCCGGCCTGGACCCCGAGAAGGCGCCCAAGACCTGGCCCGAGGTCGTCGTGGCGGCAGCAAAGCTCAAGGCCAGCGGACACAAATGCCCATTTACCACGAGCTGGGTGGGTTGGACCCAGCTGGAGAGCTTCTCGACCTGGCACAACGTGCAGTTCGCGACCCTGAACAACGGCTTCGGCGGCCCAGCCGCGCGGCTCGCGATCAACTCGCCATTGCACCTGCGCCACTTCGAAAACCTGTCCAACATGGCCAAACAGGGCCTGTTCGTCTACAAGGGCCGCGACAACAAGCCGGACGTCATTTTCCCGTCCGGCGAGTGCGCGATGCAGACTGGCTCGTCCGGCATGTATTCGCGGGTCTCAAAGGATGCCAAGTTCGCCTACGGGATCTCCACACTGCCTTACTACCCCGATGTGCCCGGCGCGCCGCAGAACACCGTCATCGGCGGAGCGAGCCTGTGGGTGATGAACGGCAAGAAGCCCGAGATCTACAAGGGTGTCGCCGCTTTCTTCAACCACCTGTCCAAGCCCGAAGTCCAATCGGCGAGCCACAAGCGCACCGGCTACCTGCCGATCACGATGGCGGCCTACGAACTGACCGAGAAGTCCGGCTATTACAAGCAGAACCCCGGCACCGACGTGGCCGTGACGCAGATGATCCGCAAGACAACCGACAAATCGCGCGGCATCCGCATCGGCAACTACAATCCGGTGCGCACCATCATCGACGAGGAAACCGAGCAGATCTGGACCGGGAAGAAGACGGCCAAGGAAGCGCTCGACGCCGCCGTGCAACGCGGCAACGAACAGCTCGAGAAGTTCCAGAAGGCCAACAAGTCCTAGCTGTCATTGCGGGCTCGCCGGGTCAAGCCCGGCATGACAGTACGGCGCTGGCATGACCATGCGGGGATCCCGGCTCTGCCCGGGATGACAAGCACTTTCGCTGTCCGTCACAATAAGGGCAAATGGAAAAGAGGGTCCTCTTCCAATCCGCCTGGCTGCCCTGGGTGCTGCTCGCACCCCAGCTGGCGGTCATCGGCGTCTTCTTCTTCTGGCCGGCCGGCCAGGCGCTGGTCCAGTCATTCCAGTTGCAGGACACTTTCGGCATCTCCACCGAGTGGGTCGGCCTGGACAATTTCCGGGCGCTGTTCAAGGAACCGGGCTACCTCGAATCGTTCAAGATCACGGCGTTCTTCTCATTCATGGTCGCCTTTCTGGGAATCGGCGTGTCGCTGATGCTCGCGGTGTTCGCCGATCGCATCGTCCGCGGCGAGCTGTTCTACAAGACATTCCTGATCGTGCCATACGCAGTGGCGCCGGCGGTCGCCGGCGTGCTGTGGTTGTTCATGTTCTCGCCGTCGCTGGGCGTCGTCTCGTATGCGCTTGGACGCCTCGGGCTCGACTGGAACTACCTGCTGAATTCGGACCACGCCATGGCCCTCATCGTCATGGCTGCCGTATGGAACCAGATCTCCTACAACTTCCTGTTCTTCCTGGCCGGGCTTCAATCCATTCCCAAGAGCCTGATCGAGGCGGCGGCGATCGACGGGGCCGGGCCGTGGCGCCGTTTCTGGACGATCCAGTTCCCGTTGCTGTCGCCAACCACCTTCTTCCTGCTCGTGATCAACATCGTTTACGCCTTCTTCAACACCTTCGGCATCATCGATGCCACGACGCAGGGTGGGCCAGGGCAGGACACCATGATCCTGGTCTACAAGGTCTACAACGATGGCTTCAAGAATGGCGACCTGGGCGGCTCGGCCGCGCAGTCGGTGGTGCTGATGGCAATCGTCATCCTGTTGACCATCGTTCAGTTCCGCTACGTCGAAAAGAAGGTGCAGTACTGATGCAAGCGACCCGCTATGGTTGAGCGCAGTGTCACCCTGCGGGTGCTGAGCCACGTCGTGATGGTACTGGGCCTGATGATCGTCGCGTTCCCGCTTTACCTCGCGTTCGTGGCTTCCTCGCACACCGCCCAGGCGATCGTGCAGGCGCCGATGCCCCTCGTGCCCGGAAGCAATCTGCTGGAAACCTTCAAGTCCGCGCTGTTCGGCGGCGGTGGCGGGGCAGGTTCCACTGCCCCGGCCGCCCGCATGATGTGGGTGAGCCTCGTGACGGCGCTGGTCATCACCGTCGGAAAGATCGCGATTTCGTTGCTTTCCGCGTTCGCCATCGTCTACTTCCGCTTCCCCTTGAAGAGCTTGTTTTTCTGGGCCATCTTCGTCACGCTGATGCTGCCCGTGGAAGTTCGCATCATGCCGACCTACAAGGTCGTGTCGGACCTCGGGATGCTCAACACCTACGCGGGGCTCACCATTCCACTGATCGCCTCGGCCACCGCCACGTTCCTGTTTCGCCAGTTCTTCCTCACCGTGCCCGACGAACTGGTGGAAGCGGCACGCGTGGACGGCGCGGGCCCGATGCGGTTCTTCAAGGACATCCTGCTGCCCTTGTCGAAAACCTCGATCGCGGCCCTGTTCGTGATCCAGTTCATCTACGGCTGGAACCAGTATCTCTGGCCGCTGCTGGCCACCACCAGCGAAGACATGTACCCGGTGGTCATCGGCATCAAGCGCATGATCGCCGGCGGCGATGCGGCCAACGAGTGGAACGTGGTGATGGCGACTGCCCTGCTTGCCATGCTCCCGCCGGCCATCGTCGTGGTCCTGATGCAGAAATGGTTCGTCAAGGGGCTGGTGGATACGGAGAAATGAAGGAACTCACTCTCCCCGCCGGGATGACAAGAAGTTGTCATTGCGGGCTGGGCTCGCGGAACGCCCTGGGGCGCGCAGCTGTCCAGTGGAGCGAGCCCAATGCCGGGCCTAACCTATGCACGTGCCGAGGCATCACGGTCCGGCCCGGCCCCGCAATCCATGGCTTCGAATTCATGGATCCCGGATCAAGTCCGGGATGACAACGGGAGACTC
>DATMBW010000410.1:0-3162 GCA_035559095.1 Ramlibacter sp. | reverse complement strand
GGGGCCTGGAGGCCTGAGGACCGATCAACGCAAGCAGGGAGTTGCGGCAATGCGCGAAGCTCGATTCATCGAGCTTCCCATAGCTGCCCATAACTGGCCGAACCGCTGAGGGATGGCAGCACCAGATCGGCCAGGCGGTCGTTCGCCCGCTGCGGCGCGGGAGCACCGAGCGCCGAGTAGCCCAGGCCCAGCCGCCGTTGCGGCACCTCGAAGCCGACGAATTCCAGGATCGAAGGAAACAGGTCGAAGGGCAGGATGTCCTCGGTGTTCTTCCGCGCGGGTTCCTGCGAAATGAACTGGTTGAAGATGCGCCGGTCGTGGATCTCGCGAAGCGCCTCGTAGATCGTGTTGGACACGGCGAGGTGGTCGCCCAGGATCACCACGTTGGTGTCCTGGAGGTAGCCGGCGCTCTGGATGAATTGAACGAAATCCGCCGCCTGCCAGCTGGCGCACTCGATGATGTCCTCGAAACTTCTCAGGCCGCGCCGGGTGCAGGTGGGCGAGCGGAAGCCGTTCGGGTTATGGGTATCGAGCGTCAGCAAGGTGAGGTTGAAGCGCTGACCCGATGCATGCAGTTCCCTCAGTTTGAGCTTGGCCCGCGCATACAACTCGTCGTCGTACAGGCCCCATTCGCCCAGGGTCTTGGGGTCCACGCCGGCTTTCTGCCACTCCTCCCGGCCGAACGCCTCGTCGTAATGGTGGTCCTGGAGGAACTTGCCCTTGCCGGCGAACGACAGCGGCGCTCCACCCAGAAAGACGTTGCGGTAGCCATGCGCGTGGAGGATGTCGCCCAGGCAGGTCGCGCCGGGCAGGAACGCCCGGACGTTGCCGCCGCGCGGCTTGACGTCGGACTGGCTCACGATCCTCAACGGGACGCCGCATTGCGAGGCCACCATGCCGGCGATGGTCCAGTTGGTTCCCGGTGCGGGGCGGTAATTGCCGAAGCTCACGCCGCCCGCGTTGCGCAAGGGGAGCAGGAGATCGCGGCCCCACACGTTCGCATCGGCGTAGGTGTCCTCCAGGCTCTCGACGTAGATCAGCACCAGGTTCTTCAGCTGGCCGGGCCGCGGCTGCACCCGCACCTGGGCCGCATCGACAAAGTGCGGCGAAAACCGGTCCTCGGCGAAGTGGTACCCGATCCACGAGAACACCGATAGCTTGGCCATCAGCGCCGCCACGCCGCAGCAAAGCGTCATGGCCGGCAATGCCGCGCCGGCGGCGCGCCGCAAGCGATGCCGATTCGAACGCGTCATCAGCCGCAGCACGGCCGACTGCAGCGCCATCGAACCCGCCGCGAACAGCAGCGGGAATCCCAGGCACTCCGCGGCGAAGGTGATGAGGAAGATGCGCCCGATGTCCACACCCATGCCTTCGCTGTAATGCAGGTGGTACAGGATCTGGTCGATCGACGGGTCGTCGAAGCTGGCGCCCAGCCAGTGCGAGAAGCCCAGCAGGAAGAAGGCCGCGAAGTAGGCCAGGAAAGAGAACGGAAAGCGCATGGTCTCCTCGGTCCGGTCCCCAATATACCAATGGGCGCGCAAGCAAGGAAGTAGACTCGACGCTTCGTGAATCCCGAAGCCGACCAACTCTGGCGCGCGCCGCGCTGGGCCCTTGCCGCCTTGCTCGCCGTGCTGGGCATGCTGGGGCCGTTCTCGATCGACACCTACATCCCCGCGTTCTCGGGCATCGCCAAGGCGCTGGGCGCGACGCCGGTACAGATGCAGCAGACGCTCTCGGCGTACCTGTTCGGCTTCGCCTTCATGAACCTGTTCCACGGCGCGCTGGCCGACAGCTTCGGCCGGCGCCCGGTCGTGCTCTGGGGCATCGCCGTTTTCACGCTGGCCTCGGCCGGCTGCGCCCTGTCGCAGAACATCGGCCAGCTGGTGCTGTTCCGCGGATTGCAGGGGCTGTCCACCGGCGCGGGCATCGTGGTGTCGCGCGCCGTGATCCGCGACATGTTTCCCCAGGCGCAGGCGCAGCAGGTGATGAGCCAGGTCACGATCTATTTCGGCGTCGCGCCGGCCGTCGCGCCGATCATCGGCGGCTGGCTGTTCGTGCATGCCGGCTGGCACAGCGTCTTCTGGTTTCTGACCGGCGTGGGCGTCATCCTGTGGGCCGCCAACTTCCGGCTGCTGCCCGAGACGCTGCACGTCACCCAGCGGCAGCCCTTCAACATGCGCAACCTGATGCGGGGCTACTGGGAGCTCGGCGCGAACCCGCGCTTTCTCCTGCTGGCCCTGGCCAGCGGCGTGCCGTTCAACGGGATGTTCCTGTACGTGCTGGCCGCGCCCGCGTTCCTGGGCGAGCACTTGGGCCTGACCCCGACCCAGTTCTTCTGGTTCTTCCTGCTGACGATCACCGGCATCATGGGCGGCGCCTGGGCCAGCGGGCGCCTGGCCGGCAGGATCGCCCCGCGGCGGCAGATCCGCCACGGTTTCCTGATCATGGTCGTCGTGTCGCTGGCCAATGTCGCCGCCAACTTCCTGCTGGTGCCCAGCGCGGCTTGGGCGCTGCTGCCGATCGCGCTCTTCGCGTTCGGCTGGGCCCTGATGGTGCCGGTGGTGACGCTGCTCGTGCTGGACCTCTATCCGCTGCGGCGTGGGCTGGCCTCATCGCTGCAGGCGGTCATCGGCTCGACGGCCAACGGCCTGGTCGCCGGAGCCGTCACGCCGCTGGTGATGCACTCCCACCGCGCGCTCGCGCTTACCTCGCTGCTGATGATGAGCGTGGGCCTCGTGGCGTGGATATTCCTGCACCGCCGCTGGCCGGAGATCGGCCGTTCGCACCCCGTGGAAGCACCGCTCGCCTAGCAAGCTTTGCGAACAGAAGCCCCCGCCGAGGCACCTATGTGACAGTGCCGGCGGAATTCGCGTGCCGCAGTTCTGCGTTGCAGTACAGCGCAACGCCCCGCCCATTGACGCACAAATCGCGATCGGGCAAATTCGACGCCGGCCGTTCATTCGGCCTCTCTTCGCAACATCCGGCCGCCGGCCGGGCCGTTAGCGCGCAGGTTCGTCACGCTGTAAACCAATGGATCTTTTTCTCCAACAAGTGCTCAACGGGCTGACGCTGGGCGGCATCTATAGCCTGGTGGCGCTGGGCCTCACGCTGGTGTACGGCATCCTGCACGTGCCGAACTTCGCCCACGGCGCCTTCTACATG
>DATMBW010000409.1:0-2690 GCA_035559095.1 Ramlibacter sp. | reverse complement strand
GAACACCTGGATCTCGACATGGCGCGGACGCTGCACATACTTTTCGATCAGCACCGCGCCGTCGCCGAAGCTGCTGATGGCCTCGCGCTGGCAGGAGGCGAGCGCGGCCGCGAAGTCCCCGGCGTTATCGACCGCGCGCATGCCCTTGCCGCCGCCGCCGGCGCTGGCCTTGATCAGCACCGGGTAGCCGATCCGCTCCGCCTCACGCGCCAGGAGGGCCGCGTCCTGGGCGGCGCCGTGGTAGCCCGGCACCAGCGGCACGCCGGCCTTTTCCATCAATTGCTTGGACTCGGCTTTCAGCCCCATGGCCTGGATCGCCGAAGCCGGCGGGCCGATGAAGACCAGCCCCGCTTCGGCGCAGGCGCGCGCGAACGCTTCGTTCTCGCTGAGAAAGCCATAGCCCGGATGGATCGCCTGCGCGCCCGTGGCCTTGGCCGCTTCGATGATGCGCTCCCAGCGCAGGTAGCTGTCCTTGGGCGAGCTGCCGCCGATGTGCAGCGCCTCGTCGCAGGCGCTCACGTGTTTGGCGTTCGCGTCCGCGTCGGAGTAAACAGCCACGGTCTTGATGGCCATGCGGCGCGCGGTGGCGGCGACGCGGCAGGCGATTTCGCCACGGTTCGCGATGAGGATCTTGTTAAACATGTCGGGGCTCCCGCGGCTCATCGCCTGCGCACGCTGCGCGTGCCAGGCAATTTGGTGTGTGCATCACATGCGCAAGCGCATATGAGCGCACCCCCGCGCAAGCGCGAGCGCCTCTATTTGCAATCAATATCTTGTTAAACATCATCGCCTTCCAAAAACATTTCCCCGGGGCTGTCATCCCGGACTTGATCCGGGATCCATGCCAGCGCCCAACTGGATTGCGGGTCAAGCCCGCAATGACAAACCCGATTCCCCTCGCCGCCGTTCCCAATCGGCTCTCATCCCGGCCCGCAATGACAAAACCAACGGGCATTCATCCCGGAATATTCTCGTTCTCCGAGGACCGGATGCTGCGGCCCGCGAAGAACTCGCGCAGCCGCGCGATGGCGGCGCGCAGGAACTTCACCAGAACGATCAGCAACACGACTGCCAGGATCAGCGTCAGCACCAGCGCGATGGCAAAGATGACTGGATGGGTGGCCGACAGCCACAGCATGAAGACGACGAAGCCGTCCTCGAGCAGCGACACCGCGATATTCGAGAACGGCTCGGGCGAGGTGTTGACCGCCGCCCGCGTGGTCAGCTTCGCCGCGTGGCTGGTGGCCGCGAGGCTGCCGCCCAGCAGCGCGGCGATCCAGGCCATCGCCTGGTTGTCCGCGCCCAGCGCGCCGGCCGCCAGCGCGGCGCCGGCGGGAATGCGGATCACCGTGTGGACCATGTCCCACACCGAGTCGATGAGCGGGATCTTGTCGGCGAAGAATTCGGTGAAGGCCATGAACCCCGCGGCCGCTAGCACGCCCGGGTGCTGCAGCACCCGCAGGCCCTGCGGCAGGTCGATCCAGCCCAGGTAGCCCGCCATCCCGACCAGGAACACCGCCGCGTACAGCCGCACGCCGCTGGCCCAGCCCAGCGCGGCGGCCAGGGCCAGCAGCTGCGGGGTGTCGATAAGGCGCCAGGCGTCCATGGCTCATCCCTGCGTCATCCAGCCGGGCTTGCGTTTGCCCAGGAACGCCTGGATGCCTTCGCGTCCCTCGTCGCTGACGCGGATGTCGGCGATGCCCTGCACCGTGCGGTCGATCAACAACTGCGTGATGTTTCGTCCGCCCACGTCCTGCACCAGCGCCTTGCAGGCCTTCACGGCGGCCGGTCCGGCCTGCACCAGCGCTTGCGCCAGCTCGGCGACCTTGGCATCGAGCGCATCGGCGGCCACGACCTCGTGCACGAAGCCGATGCGCAGGGCCTCGGCGGCGCTGAAGCGCTCCGCCGTCAGGAAGTAGCGATGGGCCGCGCGCTCGCCCATGGCGCGGATCACGTACGGGCCGACCGTGGCGGGGATCAGGCCCAATTTCACTTCGCTCAGGCAATACTGCGCCGTGTCCACTGACACCGCCATGTCGCAGGCGGCCACCAATCCCATGCCGCCGGCATAGACGTCGCCCTGCACGCGCGCGATCGTCGGCTTGGGGCAGCGGTAGATCGTGCGCAGCATGTTGGCCAGCGCCGCCGCGTCGGCCAGGTTTTCGTCGCGCGTGTAACCGGCCATGCGCTTCATCCAGTTGAGATCCGCGCCCGCGCAGAAGGCCGGGCCGTTGCCCGCCAGCACGATGCAGCGCACCTCGGCGCGGTCGTCCAGCTCCGAGAAAACCGCCGTCAGCTCGGCGATCACCTCGTCGTTGAAGGCGTTGCGCACTTCCGGCCGGTTCAGTGCGACGGTGGCCACGCCCGCGTCATAGCGCAGTTCCAGGTGTTTCATCCATTGCCTTTGAGAGAGGGCAGCCCGAAGCCCTGCGTTTGCAGGAACTCGACTACTTTCGGGATCCAGACGTCGGGAAAGCGCGTGAACAGGCCGTGCCCGTCCTCGCCGAGCGGCGGATACTGCACGAACTCCGCCGGTGCGCCTTCCCTGACATACGCGGCGAACCATTCCTTCGGGTGCCTGGGACCCATGAACATGTCGTTCTCGGTGTAGATCCACAGCATCGGCACCCTGGCCGTCTTGCCATGCATGCGGAACATGTGCTCCAGCTGCGCCGGCGCGCACGGCCGCT
>DATMBW010000408.1:0-2089 GCA_035559095.1 Ramlibacter sp. | reverse complement strand
ACCAGGTCGGCATGGCTCTGGTGGTTGGCGAAATAGATCCGCTGTTCGGCCTTGGGCGGGCAGCCGTACCAGCGCGCCTGCGCGCCCGTGAGCACGCGCACCAGCGCCAGCAGGAACAGGCTCATCAATTTCGCCAGCATGCCGGATCATATGCGCCGAGGAAAGAAAGGAAGCTCCCCTGCGCCGGATGTTCGGCTAAGGCAGATCCGCATCGCGCATCCGCGCGACGATGGTCGAGGCGCGGCTGGCCAGGTAACCGGAATTGGGGACCTTCTCGAAGTACTTGGGACGCGGCAGCATGACCGCCAGGCGCGCCGCCTCATAGGGCGTGAGCTGCGCCGCGCTCTTGCGGTAGTAGTGGCGGGCGGCGGCCTCCGCGCCGAACACGCCCTCGCCCCATTCGACGCTGTTCAGGTAGATCTCCAGGATGCGTTCCTTGCTCAGCATCCTTTCGAGCTCGAAGGCCAGCACCATTTCCTGCCCCTTGCGCAATAGCGTGCGCTCTCCCGACAGCAGCAGGTTCTTGGCGAGCTGCTGGGTAATGGTGGAGCCGCCGACCACCTTGGCCGGCTTGACGGGGGGCCGGGGCGCGAGCTGCGCCGCCGCGGGCGGGCGCGGGCGTTGCCGCGCGGCCCGCTCTTCGGCCTGGGCATTGCGCTGCCACGCTTTTTCCAGCGCCTCCCAGTCCACGCCGTCATGGTTGGTGAAACTGCCGTCTTCCGAAGCGATGACCGCCCGCTTCAGGTTGTCCGAAATGGCATCGTAGGGCAACCACTGCTGGCGCCAGCGCAGTCCCGTCCTGAGCGTGGTCGAAAGGTTCCCCTTCTGGGTGGCGATGCGCCAGGCCTCGGAACGCTGGAAGCTGGTGGACTGCGGGTCGACGGTGGCCATCAGCGCGATGCGGGAGAGGAAAAAAAGCTGCAAGGCCGCTGCCGCGGCGATCAACAGCGCAATCCAGCGAAGGAGAGCCCTCATCGCAGCAAGGCGCGAAGTTCGGCCAGCACCTGCGCCGAGGGCGGCCGCACGCCGCGCCAGATCAGGAATGCCTCGGCGGCCTGTTCCACCAGCATGCCCAGGCCGTCGCGCGCCACGGCGCCGTGCCGCGCGGCCCAGTCGTTGAAGCCCTGCGCGGCGGGCCCATACATCAGGTCGCAGGCCAGGGCACCCGGCTTGAGCACGTCCGGCGCCACGGGGACGGCCGCGCCGATCATGCTGCTGGCCGTGGCGTTGACCACGACGTCGAAGCCACCCTGAACCGCTTGCAGGCCGCCCGCTTCGAGCCGGACGCCGTGCTGCGCGGCCAGCGCCAGATGCCGGCCGATCAACGCCGCTGCTTTAACCTGCGTGCGGTTGGCTATGGCCAGGCGCCTCGGCCGCGCCTCGATCAAGGGCCCCAGCACGCCCGCCGCGGCGCCGCCGGCGCCGATCAACAGGACGTCGCGGCCGCCGAGGTCGACACCGGCGTTGCATTGGATGTCGCTGACCAGGCCGATGCCGTCGGTGTTGTCGGCAAAAACCTCGGGCCCGTCGAAGCGCAGCGTGTTGCACGCCTGCGCGAGCTGTGCGCGCTGCGATTGCCGGGCGGCAAGCCGCGCCGCCGCGAACTTGAAGGGCACGGTGACATTGCAGCCCCTGCCGCCTTCCGCGCGGAACGCCTGCACGGCCGGCTCGAAGCCGTCGAGCGGGACCAGCCGTTTTTCATAGTGCAGGTCCTGGCCCGTGAGCTGGGCAAAGCGCGCGTGGATCCACGGCGACTGGCTGTGCTCCACCGGGTTGCCCATGACGCAGTACAGGTCGGCTGTCATCGATCGGTCAGCCTGGTTTCCAGCGTGTCGTCGCGCGTGAACTTGAAGCGCGACACCACGACGATCTGGTCGGCCTTGCGCCGCATGGCGTCGCTGAAGCGCCCGAACGGGCCCGCATTTCGCGCGATGGCCGTGGCCCGGCGGTCCAATGCCAGGCTGCCGGACGTTTCCGCCACTTCCGTGTCCAGCACCTTGCCGTCGAAGTTCACGGTGACGACCATGGTGAGCTCGCCATAGAGTTTCTTGCCGGCCACCTCTGGAAAGTTGTGCGTGCCCCTGTCCTC
>DATMBW010000407.1:0-5133 GCA_035559095.1 Ramlibacter sp. | reverse complement strand
CAGCCGGTGGACGCGATATGGTTCGGCCACACGGAACCCTTGCCGGCCCGCGTGAAGCTGGCGTTCCGGCTGGATGCCGACGAATGGCAAGGGGTGCGGCGGGTGCGCTTCCTGGTGGAAGGTGCGGAGTTGTAACGTCATTGCGGGCTGGACCCAGCCTGTCATTGCGGGGTTGACCCGGCCTGTCATTGCGGGCTTGACCCGCAATCCAGGAAGTCATGGATGCCGGGTCAAGCCCGGCATGACAGATTCAGGCACGCAGGCCGGCGGGCACCGGCGCGCGGGCGTCGTCGAAATAGCCGAACAGCCGGGCCGCGACCTCGCGCAATTCGCGGTCGTCCAGGGTGTGCGCGCGGGCCAGCTGCCACATGGCGTATTCGCGGTCACCGAGCATCATGGCCGTGCTGATGCAGCGGCCGTGCCCGGCCATGAGGAGCGCGAATGCCGCCAGCAGCCGGGTGGGACAGTAGCGCGTCGTGTCCGGCACGCCGTCGAACTCATCCGAAGCGTCCAGCGACTTCAGGCTCGGATCGCTCCACGGGAACTTGACAGTGGCAACGGCGTTGTTCATGGCTGCACTCCTTCTGGTGCTTGATCCCATAGTAGGTGCGCAACCGCGCCGCGTCAGTCGGTGCGCATACCGCGTTTTTGTCGGATGCGGGCCCGCTGGGGCCGCAGGGAATCGGACACGGCTTGTGAGCCGCCCGGGAATTACCGGTAGGAGATGCTGACAGCTCGGCCGGCACGCTGTTTCTTGCGCGTGGTGCTGCAAGACAGGTCGCCGGCCCTGTATTTTCAAAATGACCATGAATTTCGTTATGATGTGGATGTTTGTAAATTTATGCTCATCGTGACCTGATCCCGGCCCGGGCGAACTGATGGCGACACTTACCGGTAACCCGTCGATGGCGCAGCGCATTGCGCGCGCGTTGCCGGCGCTCACCCGAGCGCACCGGCATATCGCCGACTACGTGCTGGCGCACCCCTTGCAAGCGGCCACCATGCCGATCGACGAGTTGGCGGCCACGGTGGGGGTTTCGGTGGCCACCGCCAACCGGTTCGCGCGGGCGCTGGAGTTCGACGGCTATCCGCAGTTCCGGGCCGCACTCGTCCTGGGCTTCGAAACCACGCTCGCCCCCGTCGAAAAACTGCGCAGCAAGCTGGAAGGCTCCGCGACGGTGAGCGACGTTCTTTCCACGACGCTGGCCGGTATCCAGCGCAATATCGCGTCCACCCGCCAGGCGCTCGATCCACACACCTGCGAACGCGCCGTCGACGCGATCCTGAAGGCGCAGCGCATCTGCGTGGTCGGCTTCGGCAGCAGCAGCTGGCTGGCCGGCCTGCTGCAGCGCAGCCTCGACCCCTATTGCGAGAACGTGCAGTTGCTCGCCACCATCGAGGGCTCGTCCTTCGGCGCGAAGGCCCTGACCCGGCTGCAGCCCCGCGACCTGCTGATCGCCATCGCGTTTCCGCGCTATCTGGCGGACACCGTCCTGCTGGCACGCCACGCGCGCGAGGGCGGCGTGCCCGTGCTGGCGCTGACCGATCGCGTGACGTCCCCGCTGGCGCGGCTGGGCACGGTTTCGCTCTACGCCCACACCGACAGCCAATACTTCGCCAACTCCGACGCCAGCGTGCTCGCCTTGATCGAAGCCTTGTGCGGCGCGGTAGCGCACCGCGCGAAGGGCTCGCTCAAAGCCGCGACGCAGGTCGCGGAGTCGGTCCTGCCCTGGCTGCATGACAGTCACAGCGGGCGGCTGCGCCCCGTGGCCGATGCCGTGGCGCCTGGGCAGGGCAAGCTTCGACGCGCCAAATCGCCAAAGGCCACAAAGTGACGCATTCCAACCCGCAGCCTCTCATCGCTATTCACGGCGGGGCCGGCACGATCCGCGCGGGCAGCGCGGCCCCCCGGGCAGAGCACGAATACCACGCCGCACTGCAAAGCGTTCTCACGCCGGCGCAGCAATTGCTGGCGGCGGGCGGCACCGCGCTCGATGCGGTGTGCCTGGCCGTGGAGTTGCTCGAGGAGTGCCCGCTCTTCAATGCCGGGCACGGGGCCGTGTTCACCCACGACGAAACCCATGAACTCGATGCCGCCGTGATGGACGGCGCCACATTGCGCGCCGGTGCGGTGAGCTGCGTGACGCGGGTGCGCCGGCCCGTGCGCGCCGCGCGCGCCGTGATGGAGCGCACCGAGCACGTGCTGCTCGTGGGCGCGGGTGCCGATGTGCTGGCCGAACGACTCGGACTTGAAATGGTTTCGCCGGATTATTTCTCGACCGATGCGCGCCGCGACCAGTTGCGCCGCGCACTGGCCGCGGACAAGGCCCTGCTGGACCACGACGCAGCGTCCCTGGTCTTTCGCCAGCCGCCGCCGCTGGACGAAGACCGGAAATTCGGAACCGTGGGCGCCGTGGCGATCGATGCGCGGGGCAACTTGGCCGCCGCGACTTCGACCGGCGGCATGACCAACAAGCAGCCGGGTCGCGTGGGCGACTCTCCGTTGATCGGCGCGGGCACCTATGCCGACAACCGTACCGCGGCCGTGTCGTGCACCGGCACCGGCGAAATGTTCATGCAAGTCGTGGCGGCCTATGACGTCTGCGCGCGCATGGCCTACGGCGGCCTGTCGCTGGAGCAGGCCACGCACCAGGTGGTGATGGAATCGCTGCCGCCGATCGGCGGGCGCGGTGGCCTGATCGCGGTGGACGCGCGCGGCAACCTGAGCATGCCCTTCAACACCGAAGGCATGTACCGCGGCTTTGCCCGCGTCGGCGAAGCGCCGCAGACGGCGATCTTCCGCTGACCCAGGCGGGAACGAGCGCGATGGAAACCACGCTGACCGAAGCGCCGCAGCACGAGGGCCTGGCTCTGCCCGACGCCCGCGTGCTCGGGGTCGCGGACCTGTCGGTGCGTTTCACCACCTCCGAGCGCACGGTGGATGCGGTGCGCGATCTGTCGTTCCATGTGGACCGCGGCGAAACGCTGGCGATCGTCGGCGAATCGGGTTCGGGCAAGTCCGTGACGGCCCTGTCGCTGATGCGCCTGGTCGAACATGGCGGCGGCCGCATCGTCGATGGCCGCATGGCTTTCCGGCGCCGCAACGGGGACGTGCTCGATCTGGCCAGGGCCGCGGACCCGACGATGCGCAGCATCCGCGGCGCCGACATCGCGATGATTTTCCAGGAGCCGATGACGTCGCTCAATCCGGTGTTCACCGCGGGCGACCAGATCGCCGAATCGATCCGGGAGCACCAGGGCAAGAGCGCCGCCGCCGCCAAGGCCGAAGCCCTGCGCATGCTGGAACTGGTGCGTATTCCGGAAGCGCGGGACGTGCTGAACCGCTATCCGCACCAGCTCTCGGGCGGCATGCGCCAGCGCGTGATGATCGCCATGGCGCTGTCGTGCCGGCCATCGCTGCTGATCGCCGACGAACCGACAACGGCCCTGGACGTGACCATCCAGGCGCAGATCCTGCAACTGATCCGCGTGCTGCAGGACGAGATGCACATGGGCGTGATCTTCATCACGCACGACATGGGCGTGGTGGCCGAAATCGCCGACCGCGTGCTGGTCATGTACCAGGGCAGGCAAGTCGAAGAAGACACGTCGGACGAAGTCTTCGCGCGGGCCCGGCACCCTTACACGCGCGCTCTGCTGTCGGCCGTGCCGCGCCTGGGCGCCATGCACGGCCGCGACCTGCCGATGAAATTCGAGCTGCTGCGCACCGATGCAGCCGACGCCGCGCCGAAACCGGCCCGTCCCCAGGACACCGTGCAACCCGGCAGCGCCCCCATCCTGCGTGTGCAAGACCTGGTGACGCGATTCGACGTTCAAACCGGCATCCTGGGGCGTGTCAAGCGCAGGGTGCATGCGGTGGAAAAGGTCAGCTTCGACCTGCGCCCCGGCGAGACGCTGGCCCTGGTCGGAGAGTCCGGCTGCGGCAAGTCGACCACGGGCCGCGCGCTGCTGCGCCTGGTCGAAAGCCAGAGTGGTGTGATCGAGTTCGGCGGACAGAACATCCGCCACCTGCCGACCAGCACGTTGCGGGCCCTGCGCCGCAACATCCAGTTCATCTTCCAGGACCCATTCGCCTCGCTCGATCCGCGCCTGACCGTGGGCTTTTCCATCATGGAGCCGCTGCTGGTGCACAAGCTCGCGCAAGGCAGGCAAGCGCAGGAGCGGGTGGACTGGCTATTGGCGAAGGTGGGCCTGCCGGCCGACTACGCCCAGCGCTACCCGCACGAGTTCTCGGGCGGGCAGCGCCAGCGCATCGCGATCGCACGCGCGCTGGCGCTCAACCCCAAGGTGGTGATCGCCGACGAGTCGGTGTCGGCGCTCGACGTGTCGATCCAGGCGCAGATCATCAACCTGATGCTGGACCTGCAGCGTGAGCTCGGCATCGCGTTCCTGTTCATCTCGCACGACATGGCAGTGGTCGAGCGCGTCAGTCACCGGGTGGCGGTGATGTACCTGGGCCAGATCGTGGAGATCGGTCCGCGCCGCGCCATTTTCGAGAATCCGCAGCATGCTTATACGCGCCGGCTGATGGCCGCCGTGCCGGTGGCCGATCCGGCGCGCCGGCACCTGCGGCGCGAGTTGCTGGAAGGCGAAATTCCCAGCGCCATGCGCGCTGTCGGAGACGAGCCCGTGGTGCTGCCGCTGCAGCAGGTGGCACCGGACCATTACGTTGCGCGCCATCCCGTGGGCGGAATGTATTGACGAGATCAGGCAGTGTTCGTTGTTATTCAACCAGGAGCTTCATCATGAAACCTCGCTTCATCCCTCTGGCCGCCGCGCTCGCGCTGGCGGCAGCGTTCGCCTCGCCCGCCTTCGCGGCCAAGGACGTCGTCGCCGCGGTGGCGTCGACATTCACGACGATGGACCCGTACGACGCCAACGACACCTTGTCGCAAGCGGTCGTGAAGTCGTTCTACCAGGGCCTGTACGGCTTCGACCGCGAGATGAAGATGACGCCGGTGCTGGCCGAAAGCCACGAAGCCAGCAAGGACGGCCTGACCTACACGATGAAGCTCAAGCGCGGCATCAAGTTCCATGACGACACCGATTTCAACGCCGAGGCCGTGAAGGTCAATTTCGACCGCGTGACCAACCCCGAGAACAAGCTCAAGC
>DATMBW010000406.1:0-3576 GCA_035559095.1 Ramlibacter sp. | reverse complement strand
ACTTCGCGCCCGGTTCAGGCCGGTGAGTGGGTCGATCTGCCGGCGGGCAGGGGCTGGGTGATTCGCGAGGGGCTGCGGCCCGGCGACAAGGTGATCGTGGATGGGCTGATGCGCATCGGCCCCGGCGCGCCGGTCCAGATCGCGCAGGCGCCTGCGGTGCCCGCACCGGGCGCTGCAGGTGCCGCGGCGCCGGCGGCTTCGACTTCGAAGTAGCAGAGCAGGAGCCGCAACATGTTTTCCCGGTTCTTCATCGACCGTCCGATCTTCGCGGCGGTGCTGTCCGTCTTCATCGTGATCGCGGGGCTGGCCGCCATGCGTGGCCTGCCGATCGCGCAATATCCCGAGATCGCCCCGCCGGTGGTGCAGGTGCAGGCGATCTATCCCGGCGCCAGCGCCCAGGTGCTGGAGCAGACCGTGGCCGCGCCGATCGAGAACGCCATCAACGGCGTCGAGCGCATGCTCTACATGGCTTCGACCTCGGCCGGCAACGGCGTGGTGCAGATCCAGGTGACCTTCGAGATCGGCACCGATGTCAACCAGGCCGCGTTGAACGTCAACAACCGCGTGAAGCAGGCCGAGAGCCGTCTGCCGCAGGAAGTACGCCGGCAGGGCGTCACTGTGGAGAAGGGCTCGTCCTCGTTCCTGCAGGTGCTGGCGTTCTATTCGCCGGACGGGCGCTACGACGACATCTTCACCAGTAACTACGTCACGCTGAACGTGCTGGACCAGTTGAAGCGCGTGCCGGGTACGACCAACGTGCAGATCTTCGGCGCGAAGGACTATGCGATGCGGATCTGGCTCAAGCCGGACCGCCTGGCGCAGCTCAAACTGACAACCAAGGACCTGATCGATGCCATCAACGAGCAGAACGCCCAGTTCGCGGCCGGCAAGGTGGGCCAGTCGCCCACCGGCCCGCAGCAGGAACTGGTCTACACCATTACCACCAAGGGACGGTTGTCGGAGCCGCGCGAGTTCGAGGAGATCATCGTTCGCTCCAATCCCGACGGCTCCGCGGTGCGGCTGCGGGATGTGGCCCGGGTCGAACTGGGCGGCAAGGACTACGACTTCATTGGCCGGATCAACGGCCGGAAGGCCACGCTGGTGGGTATCTTTCTGCAGCCCGGCGCCAACGCGCTGGACGTTGCGGGCGAAGTCAAGAGCACCATGAAGTCGCTGGCCGGGCGCTTTCCCGACGGCTTTTCCTACTCGATCCCGTATGACACGACCCGGTTCGTGGAGGTGTCGATCCGCGAGGTGCTCATCACGCTGGCCGAAGCCATGGCGCTGGTGTTCCTGGTGGTGTTCATCTTCCTGCAGAACTGGCGCGCCACGCTGATACCGACGATCGCCGTGCCGGTGTCGCTGATCGGCACCTTCGCGGGGCTGTTCCTGCTGGGCTATTCGATCAACACGCTCACGTTGTTCGGCATGGTGCTGTCGATCGGCATCGTGGTGGACGATGCCATCGTGGTGCTGGAAAACGTCGAGCGCATCATGCACGAGGAGCACTTGCACGCGCGCGAGGCGGCGATCCAGGCGATGGAGGAGGTGACCAGCCCGATCGTCGCCATCGTGCTCGTGCTGTGCGCCGTGTTCGTTCCGATCGCCTTCCTGGGCGGCTTGACCGGCGAGCTGTACCGCCAGTTCGCGATCACGATTTCCATCGCCGTGGTGATTTCCGGTGTGGTGGCGTTGACGCTGACCCCGGCCTTGTGCGTGCTGATCCTCAAGCGCGAGCACAAGGGAACGAATTTCGTGTTCGACAAGTTCAACCAGGGCTTTGCCGCGGTGACGCGGCACTACACCGGCGGCGTGGGCTGGATGATCCGGCGCGGCGGCATCGCGCTGGCGCTGTTCACGGCAATGGTCCTGGTGGCCGGCCTGCTGTGGCGGATCACCCCCGGTTCGCTGGTGCCGGACGAGGACCAGGGCTTCTATATCGCAGCCGTCATCCTGCCCGACGGCGCGTCGCTGCAGCGCACCGACAAGGTCGTGAACCAGGTGCTGGAGGTCATCAAATCGAACCCCAACAACCTGGACGCCATTTCGTTCGCGGGCTTCGACTTCCTGGGCGGGGGCTTCCGCAACAACGCCGCCACCATTTTCGTCACGCAAAAGCACTGGGACGAGCGCAAGGTGCCGGTGCAGGCCCTCGTGGGCGAGCTGTTCATGAAGACGGCGGGCATCAAGGAGGCGCTGGTGCTCGCCTTCAATCCGCCGCCGATCTTCGGGCTGGGCAATGCCGGCGGATTCGAGTTCTATATCCAGAATCGCGGCGACGGCGGCCCGGCCAAATTGGCCGAGGCCATGCAGAAGTTCCAGGCCGAGGCGGGGAAATCGAAGCTGCTCGCCGGCGTCCAGACCTTGTGGCGTGCCTCGACGCCGCAGCTCTATGTGGACGTGGACCGCTCGCGTGCCAAGGCGCTCGGCGTGCCGGTGGACAGCGTGTTCGACACGCTGGCGGCCACACTGGGGTCTCATTACGTGAACGACTTCAACAAGTTCGGCCGCACCTGGCAAGTGCTGATGTCGGCCGATCCGGTGTATCGCCGCCAGCCGGACGACATCGGCCGCATGTGGGTGCGCTCGGACAAGGGCGAGATGGTGCCGGTGTCCGCCATCGCCGACGTGCGCTATTCAGCCGGTCCCGAGTCGCTGGACCGCTTCAACAACCTGCCCGCGGTCAAGCTGTTCGGGCAGGGCGCGCAGGGCGTCAGCTCGGGCCAGGCGATCGCCGAGGTCGAGCGCGTCGCGGCCGCCACCTTGCCGGCCGATTTCAGCTACGACTGGGGCGGCGCATCGTTCCAGGAGAAGCGCTCCAGCGGCACCTCCAGCATCGCGTTGCTGCTCGGGGCGGTGATGGTGTTCCTGATCCTGTCGGCACAGTACGAGAAATGGTCGCTGCCTCTCTCGGTGCTGCTGGCATTGCCGTTCGGGACGTTCGGCGCGCTCGCGGCGGTGTGGCTGCGCGGCATGACCAACGATGTCTATTTCCAGATCGGGCTGGTGACGCTGCTCGGGCTGGCCGCGAAGAACGCGATTCTGATCGTCGAGTACGCGTCGCTCAAGGCCGGCGAAGGCATGAGCGCGCCGGCCGCGGCGCTGGAGGCCGCCCGTCTGCGGTTCCGGCCGATCGTGATGACTTCGCTCGCCTTCATCCTGGGCGTGTTGCCGCTGGCGATTTCGACCGGCGCCGGCGCGGGGGCGCGGGTTTCGGTGGGAACGGGCGTGATGGGCGGCATGCTGGCCGCCACTTTCCTGGCGATCTTCTTCGTGCCCTGGTTCTTCCGTGTGCTGGTGGACCGGCGGCTACGCGAGCGGCGCAGCGTGGACGAGTTGCGCCAGGAGGCGCGCGCGGCGCACAAGCACGCGACGCACGGGCAGCCGGCTTGAGTCTTGCGGCACTGCTGCGTTCTTGATGGAGAACCGGGCCACGCGCAGGGCTTGCACCAGGACTGAGCCGCCGCGGGTGATCTCGTACGAGTCCCCGGGCTCCAGTACGACATCGCCCGGGGTTGCATCTTCGGTGACCCAGATGCGCCCGCCCGTGCATTCAATGCGCGCACCCGACCCGAG